>JALWLE010000149.1 GCA_026996605.1 Flavobacteriales bacterium | reverse complement strand
AGAACCAAATGTAGGATCGCCGCTCGGTTGAAAAATCAAATCACCGAAAAGCATTTTATTGACTAGCTTACCACTATAAACCAATTTGGTATTAAAACGAAAATCTTTACCAAATTGATCAACAGCCACCAAAGTATAAAGCAATTTCAAATTAGAAGCAGGAGTAAAATTATGCGTTGCATTGATGTTAATAACCTCTTTACCGGAACTTAAACTTCTGATAGATATACCGTAATGTGCAAATTTTAATTCCGGATTTTGCGCAAAAGCTTTAACGGCTAGATTTTCTTTTTGTTTTGAATTAAATTTTTTACTTTGCCCCGATAGACTTAATATACTGATGAAGCATAATAGGCTTAATAAGTTTTTCATGTTAATGTAGTATTTGTTAATGTTAAATGTCTAAAATAATGCTAAATCTTAATATTGTTCACGGCTTTAATCATAACAAATTTAGTATTCATTTTTTTCAGACTTTATTTTAAATTCAATGAGTTTTAATTCAACCGAAAACGTAATTTCATTTTCTCGAGCAATTCGACTAACTCCGGATAAACTTTAATTCCTAATCCGGTATTTAAAGGAATGCTTAATTCCGGATCTTGCGGATCTATGATATTGATTCTCAACTTTTGATTGCCTTTAAATTTCTGTACATGTTCATGTAATGAATCAATCAACTTGGCATCGATCATATTGGCAAAAAGGTTGATAGTCAAATCTTTCGGATTTTTTTCAAAAACCTCCGTTAACAATCCCACGTTTAATACATTGACTCTGTATTTGTTATTGTAAAAATTACGCGTAACTTTTAAGCGGGCTATGACAAAAAGCTTCGGGACAAAAAACTTGGCATTTTCCAAATAATCTTCGTTCCAAAAATCCAAAGTAATACTGTCGGTATAATCTTCTATGGTCAATTCGCCTTTTTGTTTACCGTTTTTAGTCTCAAAATGTCTGGTTGCGGTTACCATACCAGCTATGACGATTTCGCGCCCCAACATCTGTTGATATTTTTGAAACTCCAACTCTTTTTCGGCTTTTTCTTCTTCACTTTCCAGTAATTCTTCGCCTTCTTCCTTATTTTTATCTTCTATATCGCCTGATAAGGTCTGCAACATCTTATTAACAAAACTAATAGGATGCTGCACATAATATTTGTACTGAACTTTTAAAGTGTCTAACGGATGACCGGACAGATAGATACCGGTCACTTCCTTTTCTTTTTCAAGTTTTTGTAATTCACTCCACGGCTCACAATCCGGTATTTCCGGTTCGGGAATTTGTACTTCTTCCGAGTCACCAAACAACGAGCCTTGCATAGAATCTTTGTTTTTCTTATATCGGTTTCCGAATTTAATGGCTTTTTCGATAAAATTAGTCCCGTCGGTTTCTTGAAAATACTGCGCTCTGTGCGTACCTTCAAAACAATCAAAAGCTCCGGCTTGCACCAGATTTTCAATCGTACGTTTATTGACCGCGCGCAAGTTAACCCGTTTGATAAAATCAAAAAAAGTTTTGTATGGTCCATTTGCTTCGCGCTCTTCAATAATAGCATTTACCGCAGCTTTACCGACACCGGATGCACCGCCTAAACCATAACGGATATTACCTTCTTTATTAACCGTATATAAATAATCCGATTCGTTGATGTCCGGTGGCAATACATTGATACCCATCTTACGGGTTTCAGCCATCAAGAAAGACAATTTTTTGGCATCTTTCAAATTATGTGACAACACCGCAGCCATATATTCCGACGGATAATTTGCCTTGAGATAGGCGGTTTGATAAGCAACTATGGCATAACTTACCGCATGCGACCGGTTAAAAGCATATGAGGCGAAACTCTGCCAATCTTCCCATATTTTTTCCAGAACTTCTTTGGGGTGTCCATTATTAACGGCGCCTTCAATAAACAAAGGTTTCATTTGCGCCAGCAGTTCATGGTTTTTCTTACCCATGGCTTTTCGCAAGTTGTCTGCTTGTCCTTTGGTAAAACCGGCTAATTTTTGCGACAACAACATCACTTGCTCTTGGTAAATGGTAATACCGTATGTCGTTTTTAAAATGTCTTCCATTTCGGGCAAATCGTAAGTAACCGGTTCTTGTCCGTATTTTCGACGGATATAATTAGGAATTTTTTCCATTGGACCGGGGCGGTATAAAGCGACCATCGCAATTAAATCTTCAAATTCTGTCGGTCGTAAATCTCTCAAATACTTTCGCATACCATCCGATTCAAATTGGAATACCGTAACGGTTTGCCCCCGTTGAAACAGGCGATAGGTTTTGTCATCATCAAGCGGAATATTTTCGATATCAATGTCGATACCGCGACGTTGCTTAATCAGTCGCAATGCATCACGAATCACGGTAAGCGTTTTAATCCCCAAAAAATCCATTTTGAGCAAGCCGGCATATTCAACTACCGAATTGTCAAATTGCGTTACAAACATATCGGAACCTTTGGCGGTAGTTACCGGAACCACTTCGTCCAAATTGGTCGGAGCAATGATAAAACCACAGGCGTGTAGTCCTAAATTTCGCAAAGAGCCCTCGATACGACCGGCGGTTTTGACGGTTTGTGCCGCTTCGTCAAAACCTTGTGCTAAGGTAGAAAGGTCTAATGCATCTTTAATCAACTCCGGTCGCTTGGCTTTTTCTTTGATTTTGGCTTCGTCTTTATTTAATATCAAAGATAAAGATACGTGGGCTTTTTTAGCCAAGTCATTTGCCTGATTTAAAGGTAATTCCATCACACGTGCGGCATCACGTATCGACGATTTGGCTGCCATGGAACCGTAAGTAATAATTTGTGCCACCCGTTCGCGTCCGTATTTGTTAATCACATATTCGATAACCCGTTCGCGTCCTTCATCGTCAAAATCCATATCGATATCGGGCAAAGATACCCGTTCGGGATTGAGAAATCGCTCAAACAGCAAATTGTATTTAATGGGATCGACATTGGTAATACCCAAAGCATAAGCTACTGCCGAACCGGCTGCCGACCCCCTTCCGGGACCACAAACCACACCCATTTTTTTGGCCTCTTTGATGATATCCTGTACAATCAAGAAATAGCCCGGATAACCGGTCATCTCAATAATTTCCAGTTCAAACTCCAAGCGTTCTTCTATTTCTGGTGGTAATGTTGCGCCCCAACGTTTTTTAGCCCCTTCAAAAGTCAAATATTTTAAATAAGCATTTTCACCCCGTTTACCACCATCGGTTTCATCTAACGGATTAATAAATTCTTCCGGAATGTCAAATTTAGGTAACAGTACATCCCGTTTTAAAGGATAATTTTTAACTTTATCTACAATCTCCTGCGTATTGATAATAGCTTGCGGTATATCGTGGAACAACTCTTTCATTTGTTCGGGCGACTTAAAATAAAATTCGTTGTTGGGCAAACCATACCGGAAGCCACGTCCCCGTCCTATGGGCGTAGATTTTTTCTCGTTATCACGGATACAAAGCAATACGTCTTGGGCATCGGCGTCGGATTGTTCAATATAATAAGTATTATTGGCAGCTACAACTTTTATACCGTATTGTTCTGAAAAACGCAGCAGTACCTCATTGACGTGTTCTTCTTCATCCAAACCGTGACGATTCAGTTCGAGATAATAATCGTCGCCAAACAAGTTATGCCACCATTTAACGGCTTCTTCTGCTTGCTTATCGCCCATAGTTAAGATTTTTTGGGCAATTTCACCTGACAATGACCCGCTTAAAACGATTAAGCCGTCTTTATATTTTTCAACCCAATCACGCCCGATACGCGGCACATAATAATAACCCTCTGTATGTGCCGTAGAAGTCAATTTGACCAAATTGTGATACGCCTGCTTATTTTTAGCGATAAAAATGGTCGGATAACCATTATCTTTTTTGGTTTTGTCAGTATGATCATCAACTACGTTGAGTTCTACTCCGATTAAGGCTTTGAGTTGGGCATCGGCTTTTTTATCTTCATTATAATTTTCAACAGCCGTAACAAAATGAAAAGCGCCCATTAAATTATTAATATCCGTAATAGCCACGCCGGGCATATTATATTCGCCGGCTTTTTGTACCAATTCTTGTATTTTGGTAGTCGATTGTAAGACGGAATACTGGGTATGGTTATGCAAGTGCGTAAAACTAACATCTGTTAGAGAAACTTTTTCGGTTTCTAAAGTTTTTTTATTAGATTTTTTGGTTTTTTGCTTTAATTCTGCGCTTTTTTGCTTAAAACTTTCGTGTTTTAAGCCAATTAATTGAATAGTGTCCGGATTTTCTTTTCTAAATTTATCGAGATAATCACTATCGGTTTCCAGTTCTTCCGGTGTAAAATGTCCTTGACGTAAGAGTTCGAAGAAAATACGGGCGGTAGCTTCCACATCGGCAGTTGCATTATGCGCTTCAACAAAATCAACCCCGAAGAGATGACGGTAAAGCTCACCCAAACGCGGCATTTTAAATCGACCGTTTTTACCACCGGGCAACTGACATAGGGTAGCCGTTTTTTCGGTCATGGTATCCAAGACTTCCTTTTTAAGCAAAGTTGTTGGAATTTTTGTACGGTAATATTCCGATCCGGTAACTTTTCTATCGAATTCGATATTGTGTCCGACGACAAATTTTGCTTTATCAAGGGCTTGGTTAAACAGGTTTAAAACGGTTTTTAAATCATGCCCTTCAGCCGTTGCCAGTTCGGTTGAGATACCGTGAATTTGCTCGGATTCAAAAGGAATATTAAAGCCATCGGGTTTAATCAAAAAATCTTGTTGGTCAATTAAGCGTCCCATATCGTCATGCAGTTGCCAAGCTATTTGCACGATACGGGGCCAATTGTCAGTATTACTGATCGGTGCCTTAAAATCTTTAGGCAAACCCGTAGTTTCGGTGTCAAAAATCAAATACATAAGAAGTGGATTTTAGGTTAGTGGCAAAAATTCACTACAAAATTATAAAATAAACACCGGTCTGTAAAAAATAGTTATTAACATCCTATCATTAAAAAAGGAAGCCGATAAGACTTCCTTTTTGTTTGTTATTGTGTGTGTTTGAGTTAAGATATTCTATAACTTTCTTTTAACTTCAAAACTTTGATAAGCTTCGACTACATCACCTACTTCTATATTGTTGTAATTTTTAATCATCAACCCGCATTCGTAGCCTTTAGACACTTCTTTAACATCGTCTTTAAAACGTTTTAAGGAAGCCAGTTCGCCATCATAAATCACAATTCCTTCACGAATAAGCCGTACTTTAGAATGGTTGTAAATTTTACCGGATGTTACCATACAACCGGCAACCGTACCGATTTTTGAGATTTTAAAGGTTTCGCGTACTTCTGCCGTTCCGGTAACTTCTTCTTTGATTTCCGGTGACAACATACCTTCCATAGCTTCTTTAACGTCATTAATCACATCATAAATAATGGAATAAGTTTTAATTTGCACTTGTTCTTGTTCTGCCAATCGACGGGCTGATGCCGAAGGTCGTACATTAAACCCGATAATAATGGCATCGGATGCTGAAGCCAAGTTGACATCCGTATCCGAGATTTGTCCAACCGCTTTATGAATGATATTAACATTGACATTTTCAGTGGATAGTTTTTGTAAAGAATCAGATAATGCTTCTACAGAACCATCGACATCTCCTTTAATAATTAAGTTCAGTTCTTTAAAGTCACCGAGAGCAATACGACGTCCGATTTCATCTAAAGTAATATGTTTTTGGGCGCGCAGTTGTTGTTCTCTGATAATTTGGTCGCGTTTTTGCGCTATTTTCTTGGCTTCTCTTTCGTCTTCATAGACTTTAAAGCGGTCACCGGCAGTAGGCGCCCCATCCAAACCGAGTACCCTAACCGGTGTAGAAGGTTCGGCTGCTTTAACGCGATTATCCCGTTCGTCATACATGGCTTTTACCTTACCATGATATTTACCGGCTAAGATATAGTCCCCGACTTTAAGGGTGCCGTTTTGCACGAGCATATCGGCTACATAGCCACGTCCTTTGTCAAGCGCAGCTTCCAATACCGTTCCCAGAGCCGTTCTGTTAGGATTGGCTTTAAGGTCGAGCATTTCGGCTTCCAGCACAATTTTTTCTAATAGTTCATCTACCCCTTGACCGGTTTTTGCCGAAATTTCTTGAGATTGGTATTTACCGCCCCAGTCTTCAACTAACAAATTCATATTGGCAAGTTGTTGCTTAATATTATCCGGATTGGCAGCCGGACGGTCAATTTTGTTAATGGCAAAAATCATGGGTACACCGGCAGCTTGTGCATGGCTGATAGCCTCTTTGGTTTGCGGCATAATATTATCGTCAGCGGCAATCACAATAACCGCCACATCAGTCACTTTGGTACCACGAGCTCGCATAGCGGTAAAAGCTTCGTGACCGGGCGTATCGATAAAAGTCAGTTTTTCACCATTGTCTAATTCTACTTTATAAGCACCTATATGTTGTGTAATGCCTCCGGATTCACCGGCAACCACATTGGCTTTACGAATATAATCAAGCAATGATGTTTTTCCGTGATCAACGTGTCCCATAATAGTAACTATGGGCGGACGTTTCACCAAATCTGCTTCGGCATCTTCTGTTTCAACTTCATCAAGTTCTTCTTCGGTGTCGATAAATTTGACATCATAATTAAATTCATCGGCTACCAAGCTCAGAGTCTCTGCATCAAGACGTTGGTTCATGGTAACCATCAATCCGAGATTAAAACAAGCCGTAATGACATCGGTTACCGGTACATCCATCATATTTGCCAATTCCGATACGGTGATAAACTCGGTAACTTTGAGTATTCGGCTTTCTTCGTCTTGTTTGAGTTGGTCGGCAATAGCTTGTTCTTTACGTTTTTGACGGATTTCTCGTTTGATTTTAGAACGCTTACTTTTACCGCGTCCTTGTAGACGTTCCAGCGTTTCTTTGATTTGTTTTTGAATTTCTTCTTCAGAGACTTCTTTTTTCTCAACCGGTTTTTTATAACCGGCTTTTTTTGATTTCTGATCTTTTTGGAACGCTTGATTTTTTGAAGCCGGAATACGTTTACGTTTGCGTTTGCGCTTTTTCTTTTCTTCGGTTGGTGCCGCTTCTTTTTTCTTAGGTTTTTTCTCAAATTGACTCAAATCAATTTTTTCGCCGGTAGTTTTAACCCCTTTAAGTTTTTGGTATTGGGTTTTTATTTCTATCGGTTCTTCAACAGCTTCAACTTCCGGTTTTTCAGGTGTTTCTTCAACCGGTTTAGCTTCAACTTTCGGTTTATTGGTTGCGGCTTTTGTAATTTTTTTAGCAATATGCTTTTCCGATTTAGTCTCAGCATCTTTTACTTCCTCTTTATTTTCCGGTATTTCCGGTTCTATAGCTGTTTCTTTTACCTGATGTTCAGATTTGACTTCTGTTATTTCAGGTTTTTGAGCTTGATGTTTTTCCGGTTCGGTTTTTTCTAATTCAGATTTAGATTTTTCACCTGTCAAAGCTTCAACCTTGCCGACTATTTTGGGTCCGGTTAATTTTACACGTCCGGATATCACTTCTTCTTCTTTGTGCGTTATGGCTTCTTCTTTTTCTTTTCGCAATTCAGCTTTGGCTTCTTCTTGCTCTTTTTTAATCGATGCCGACTTATCTTTCACACTTTTGTCCGACTGAAACTCTTGCAACAATAAGTCATAAGCTTCTTCTGAAATAGGTGTGCGCGGTGTAGCACGACCAATTTCAATATTATTGTCTTTTAAAAAATCGGCAATGGTTTGCGCTCCGATATTGAATTCGCGCATTACCTGTTTTATGGTAATCTTTTTTGCCATATTGATATAATTATTTTCTTTTTATAAATAAAATGCAATTATTATTGTTGCGATTAGAACTTTTAATCTTCAAATTCTTCTTTTAAAATACGCATCACTTCGTAAATGGTTTCTTCCTCCAAGTCGGTACGACGGATTAAATCATCTACGTCGTTTGCCAAAATGCTTTTGGCTGAATCCAAACCTATTTTCTTAAACTCTTGAATAATCCAATCGTCAATTTCATTAGCAAATTCGTCTAAATCGACGTCTTCTTCGTCTTGTTCTCTTTGTATTTCTATTTCGTATCCGGTGATATCACTCGCCAGACGGATATTTTGTCCGCGTTTCCCGATAGCTTTTGATATTTCATCGGGTTTCATATAAACGTAAGCGGTTTTTTTACCCTCACTGTTTTCGCCCAACTCCAAGCGTTGTATTTGAACCGGTCCTAAAGCACGTTGCAAAAACAATTTGTCGTTGTCGGTATAGTTGATAACATCAATATTTTCGTTACCCAATTCGCGTACAATACCGTGAATACGTGAGCCGCGAACGCCTACACAAGCGCCTACGGGATCAATACGGTCATCGTAAGTATCGACCGCTACTTTGGCTTTTTCTCCGGGGATACGCGCTATACGTTTAACGGTAATCAAACCGTCAAAAACTTCCGGAATTTCTTGTTCAAAAAGTTTTTCTAAAAAACGGTTATCGGTTCTTGACATGACGACTACCGGCTTATTACCTTTCATTTCCACTTTTTCAATGACACCTTTAACATTATCACCCTTGCGAAAACGGTCGGAAGGAATTTGGCGGTCACGCGGCAAAATCAATTCGTTTCCTTCATCATCAATCAAATATACGGCGTTCGGACGTACGTGATGTACTTCAGCTGTATAAAGCTCGCCTTCTCTATCTTTAAAAAACTTATGTAAATTGATGAAATCATACTCGGTTAAGCGATTTTCGAGATTTTGTTTCAAGGCAATAATAGCACGTCTGCCCAAATTAATCAATTCGAACGGCTCGTCTATTTCATCACCGACTTCGACATCCGGATCTATTTTTTTGGCATCTGATAAATGAATTTCTTGATACTCGTTAATCGGATATTTATCATCCGGCACCACGGTTCTGTATATCCAAATATCCAAATCGCCACGATCGGGATTAATAATAATGTCAAAATTATCTTCATCCGGTTCACTACCGTCGCGTTTCTTTTTGATAATACCGTTTCTTTTACGCAAAGCATGCGCTATGACATCTTTAAGTATCGCCAAAATGGTGGCTTTGTCAATATTTTTTTCGTCTTTAAATTCCAGAAAGGCTTCAACCAATTCTTTGTTATTCATAACTTTTCTTTATTTTTTTAAAACTTTAAGACCACTTTTGCTTCTCTAATATCGTCAAAAGGGATACTATTTTGTTTAACAACCGTTATTTTTCCTTTACCTGTTTTTTTAGGTTCTCTTACTTTGTTTTCGAGTACAATTTGATTTTCATCTACATTTACCAAAACGCCTTCAACTTCACCTGATACGGTTTTAACTTTTAAAGCACGGTTTAAGTTTTTACGAAATTGCCTTTTTAACCGGAAAGGTTTTGTAATATCAACAGACGACACCGTCAAGGCAAAATCTTCTTCTTCACGGTCCAAATTATGCTCGATATGCCGACTCAAGTCAACAATATCATCAATCGTAACTCCTTTATCACCATCGATAATGATATTGACATCATTATTTTCGGATATTTTAAACTCCAAAACAAAAATATCCGGACGTTCTTTTAAACCCGAAATCAATAAATCATTAACTTTATCTTTTAAACTCATTTTGTCTTTTTGTATAAAAATAGGGGACTACAAGTCCCCATACCACTCTTCTACATAAATTCATTGCAAAGATACAATTTTTTTTTAAACTCAAATCATGTCATATATTAAAAAAATTTTGTACTTTTATAACATAAAAAATAAATGTTATGAAAAAAATTCTTGTTCCGGTTGATTTTTCACAAAAATCAGAAGAAGCCCTCAAAGTTGCTGCCGAAATTGCTCGAAAAATAGATGGAGAAATATATGTTTTACATCTTTTGGATATTCCTACCGGCGAAGTGGATATGATTGACGGGCATCAGATCCCTAAAGGTCCTATGGCTATGATGTTGTTTGAAACTACCCATGAAAAGTTTGACAAGTTTCTGGATAAAGATTATTTAGATAATATTCCGGTTTATGAAAAAGTGATGACCGATGCACCGGTTGAAGGTATTTCGGAATTTGCCCAAAAAAACAATATTGATTTTATAGTGATGGGGTCACACGGTACTAGCGGATTGGAAGAGTTTTTTGTTGGGTCTAATACCGAAAAAGTAGTCAGAACTTCTAAAATTCCGGTTTTGGTCATCAAAAAACCTGCAAGTGAATTTAAAGTTGACAAAGTGGTCATAGCAGGTAAGTTTTTAGGTAAAAACATAACTGAATTTAATAAAGTTATGAATTTTCTAAAAATATTCAATCCCGAAATTTATTTACTTAGAGTCAATACTATTTCCAATTTCAAATCGACTAAGGAACTTGAGGAAGTGTTTGATAAATTTTTAAAAAAAGTGCCTGAGTATTCCGATTTAAAGCCGGTTATTTATAATGATTACACGGTTCAAGAAGGAATTTTTAATTTTGCCGAAAAAGTTGATGCCGACATTATTGCTTTAGCAACCCGTGGCAGACAAGGCATTATGCATTTTTTGAGTGACAGTATAGCTGAAAGTGTCGTCAATGCTGCTAAACGTAATATATTGACTATTAAGGTTGAGAAATAGGTTTTTTGATGAATTGAGTATTTCTTTGTTTCAAATTTTACTCTGTTTTCTGATGATTTTTTCTACATCATATGATGTTTCTGTATATAATTTAAGGAAGTGAGGAATTAATTAAAGGTCGCTTAGTTATCCAGATGATAATCGGGATTGTACCGAAATGACCGGTTTTAATTGAGAAGTGATGAAATTTTATCAATTTTAATTTATTATCAAAAAAACTGTTTATACATAAATTAAAAAAGGACGCCCGTGAACGTCCTTCTTTGATTAGATATAAATAATAATCAATTCCTATATTATTTGATTTTTTCAACGATGGCTTTAAAAGCTTCAGGATGATTCATAGCCAAGTCGGCGAGAACTTTACGGTTCAAGTCGATATTGTTGGCATGAATTTTTCCCATAAATTGTGAATAAGACATACCATGCAAGCGTGCTGCTGCATTGATGCGTTGAATCCACAAACTTCTAAAATTACGTTTCTTTTGTCTTCTGTCTCTGTATGCGTAAAGCATCGCTTTTTCAACCGCATTTTTAGCGACTGTATAGACATTTTTTCTGCGTCCGAAATATCCTTTTGCTTGTTTTAGGATTTTTTTACGACGTCTTCTTTTTGCTACTGAATTTACTGATCTAGGCATAGTTTAATGATTTTTTTGTAACAGGCGTTCGTTATACGAATCTTAATTTTTTTAGCGCTGTTCCAGGGTTAATAATCTACCAAATCACCGGAAATTATTTCAATCCCAATGATGTTAATACGTTGTTTTTGTCGGCATCACTCACCAAGGTGGCATGTGTTAACCGTAACTTACGTTTTTTGCTTTTTTTGGTCAAAATGTGACTTTTATAAGCATGTTTTCTCTTAATCTTGCCCGAACCGGTCAATTTGAACCGTTTCTTGGCACTGGCTTTTACTTTTAATTTTGGCATAATCCTTCTTCTTTATGTATTATTTATATCTATTTCTTTTTCTTTTGCGATTTGGGTGACATCAACATAATCATTTTTTTGCCTTCCAATTTAGGCATTTGTTCAACTTTGCCGTATTCTTCCAAATCTTGCGCCAAGCGTAACAATAGTATTTGTCCTTGGTCTTTAAACACAATAGAACGACCTTTGAAGAAAACATATGCCTTTAATTTATTCCCTTCTTTAAGGAAATTCATGGCGTGTTTCTTCTTAAACTCGTAATCGTGGTCATCGGTATTGGGACCAAATCTGATCTCTTTTAGTGTGACCTTTTGTGTTTTTGCCTTAATGGCTTTTTCTTTCTTTTTTTGGTCGTACAAGAATTTCTTGTAATCCAAAACTTTACAAACCGGCGGATCGGCTTTGGGCGAAATTTCCGCCAAATCCAAACCTTGTTCTTCGGCAATTTTTAATGCCTCTCTCAAAGGGTACACACCCACTTCAACATTATCACCGACCAAACGAACTTGTCCGGCGGTAATTTCGTCATTGATGCGATGCGGGTTTTTCTTGATAACCCTTCCCGGTCTTCGACTGCGTCTTCTACGTATTGCTATTGTCGTATATTTTTATGGTTACTATTCAAATTTTTTAAGGTCTTTTTGGGTTTCTTTTTGCATATAATCGACAAATTCGTTAATGGTAAAACTCCCCAAATCACCTTCTTTATGTTTCCTTACAGAAATCGTGCCGTTATCCGCTTCCTTTTCACCTATGATAATCATATAAGGAACCTTCATTACTTCGGCATCGCGTATCTTTCTGCCGACCTTTTCATTTCGCAAATCAATTGTGGCGCGAATATCGGAATTATCGAGCAAATTTAAAACATTTTTTGCATATTTTTCATATTTTTCGCTGATAGGCAAAATTTTAACTTGTTCGGGCGTCAACCAAAGCGGAAAATTTCCGCCGGTATGTTCCAATAAAATAGCGATAAATCGTTCCATAGAACCAAATGGCGCTCGGTGAATCATCACCGGACGGTGCGGTTTGTTATCGGCACCGGTATAAGTCAAATCAAAGCGTTCGGGCAGGTTGTAATCTACTTGTATAGTTCCCAACTGCCAACTACGTCCCAATGCGTCTTTAACCATGAAATCTAATTTCGGTCCGTAAAAAGCGGCTTCGCCGTATTCGGTCACCGTATTGAGATTCTTGTCTTTTGCCGCTTGAATAATGGCTTGTTCGGCGCGTTCCCAGTTTTCGTCGCTACCTATATATTTACTCTTGTCTTCCTTATCGCGAAGAGAAATTTGGGCGGTAAAATTTTCAAATCCCAAAGAACCGAACACATACATGACCAAATCGATGACTTTTTTAAATTCGTCGAGTAACTGGTCAGGTGTGCAGAAAATGTGGGCATCATCTTGTGTAAATCCACGCACGCGCGTCAATCCGTGCAATTCGCCACTTTGTTCGTAACGGTAAACCGTCCCGAATTCGGCAAAACGCACCGGCAAATCTTTATAACTGTATGGTTTGGTTTTAAATATTTCGATATGATGCGGACAGTTCATCGGTTTGAGTAAAAACTCTTCGCCTTCTTTGGGGGTTTTTATGGGTTGAAAACTGTCTTTGCCGTATTTTTCATAGTGTCCGGAAGTTACATATAAGTTTTTATGCCCGATATGTGGGGTTACCACTTGTTGATAACCGGCTTTTTTCTGGGCTTTTTTCAAAAAGTTTTCCAAACGCTCGCGAAGCGCGGCACCTTTGGGTAACCATAATGGTAACCCCTGTCCTACTTTGTTTGAAAAAGCAAATAATTCCAACTCTTTACCCAATTTGCGATGGTCGCGTTTTTTGGCTTCTTCGAGTAATGCCAAATGTTCTTTAAGCATTTTTTGTTTGGGAAACGAAATACCATAAACCCGTGTCAACTGCGGTTTGTTTTCGTCACCGCGCCAATAAGCCCCGGCAACATTGAGCAATTTAACGGCTTTAATCAAACCGGTATGCGGAATGTGTCCGCCGCGACATAAGTCAGTAAAATCGTCGTGGTCACAAAAGGTGATTTCACCGTCATTTAGATTTTCGATTAGTTCTATTTTAAACGGATTATTTTCTTTACGGTATAAATCCAAAGCATCTTTTTTGGAAACTTCGCGCAATTTAAACTCATGTTTACCTTTGGCAATTTCCAACATTTTCTTTTCGATTTTTTCAAAATCTTTTTCGGAAAATTGTTGGTTGCCGAAATCTATATCGTAATAAAATCCGCTGTCAATAGCCGGACCAATGGTTAATTTGGCATCGGGATAAAATTTTAAAATGGCTTGTGCCATCAAGTGAGCCGATGAGTGCCAAAATGTTTTTTTGCCTTCGTCATCGTTCCACGTATATAAAATCAAATTACCGTCGGTAGTCAAGGGGGTGGTGGTTTCTACTTTTTTGTCGTTGAATTTGGCTGAAATCACATTGCGCGCCAAACCTTCACTAATGTCTTTTGCTACATCGTAAGGTGTTATACCGCTAGGATATTCCTTGACACTGCCGTCGGGTAAGGTAATTTTGATATTCATGTTTTTATTTTTTGATTATATGGTTCATTGTTGATATATTGATTTGAGCCGGTAGCTTCGGTACACTTCATGGTTTTTTCTCTGCTTTTATATTAAAAAACGAGAAAATAATTTCTTTTCAAATTATTAATTTCAAATTTTAAACGTATTTTCCAAACGCTTCTACGGATTCAAATACGATTTGCAAATTTACGACAATTTACACATTAATTAATAATTTATTTTTTGGATTTAGCTCAAAAAAGCTATCCCCCATACAAGAGATAGCTTTTAAAGATTTTAATTTCCTAAAAACTATTTTTTGCCGTTCTGTCTTTTTTCTTGACGTAGGCGTTTTTCATACATTTGAGCATCGATTACTGCTACAATGGTCATGTTGACAATTTCATCGGCAGTTGAACCGACTTGTAAAATATGCACCGGTTTGTTCATTCCCATCATTATAGGTCCGACCATTTGAGCGCCGGTTAATTCTTTAACCATTCTGTAAGATATATTGGCAGCATCCAAATTAGGAAAAATTAAAGTATTAACTTTTTTATTGACCAAATCGGAAAAGGGGAAAGATTCTTTTAATAATTTTTTGTTGAGTGCATAATCCGCTTGCATTTCACCGTCAATACTCAAATCAGGGAATTTTTCTTTTAATATTTTGGTGGCTTTTTTCATTTTTTGAGCATCAGGATGTTTAGAAGATCCAAAATTAGAGAATGACAATAAAGCAATATTCGGTTTAATTCTAAACATTTTAACCACTTCGGTCATCATAGAAGTCATCTTTACAATATCTTTAACATCCGGATCGACAACAATCGATGAATCGGTAAAAAACAAAGGTCCTTTTTTTGTAATCAATAATGTTGTGGCAAAAACTTTTTCTATGCCGGGACGTTTGCCTATCACTTGTATCATGGGTTTAAAAATGGTTCTGAAACTACGTGAATACCCCGAAATAATAGCATCGGCTTTACCGGTTTCGACCATCATGGCGCCAAAATAGTTTCTGTTACGCATCAATTTGCGAGCTTCAATCATGGTGATCCCTTTACGTTGGTGTTTTTGCCAAAACATTTCGGCAAATTCTTCAACCATTTCGCTTGCTTCCGATGAAATAACATCAATGACAGGCAGGTTATCTACATAATCCAATTCTTTTTTAAGTTCTTCAATAGCTTCTTTATTGCCCAGTAAAATAGGTTGCGCAATACCTTCTTCGTGAGCTATATATGCCGCTTTTAAAACTTCGGGCAAATCGGCTTCCGGATAAACCACTCTTTTCGGATCTTTTTTTGCTTGATTGGTAATCATTCTGATTTGCTTGGTTTCTATTCCCAGACGTTCAATCAATTCTTCTTCATATTTTTTAAAATCTTCAATGGGTTCACGTGCCACACCGCTTTCCATGGCTGCACGGGCAATTGCCGGCGGAATTTTGTAAATCAATCGTGGGTCAAAAGGTTTCGGGATAATATAATCTCTACCGAAAGTCAGATGTTTTTCTTGATAAGCGGCATTAACCTGTTCGGGGACGGTTTCTTTTGCCAATTCTGCCAAAGCATAAACGGCTGCCAATTTCATTTCTTCATTAATAGCTGTTGCTCTAACATCCAAAGCGCCACGAAAAATAAAAGGGAAGCCTAGTACATTGTTTACTTGGTTTGGATAATCGGAACGACCGGTTGCCATAATGATATCTTCACGAATACTAATAGCTAGTTTGTAATCAATCTCAGGCGTCGGATTAGCCAGCGCAAAAACGATTGGATTTTTTGCCATAGATTTTAAATGTTGCTCATTTAATATATTACCGACAGATAATCCGACAAACACATCGGCATCTTTCATGGCTTCTTCCAGCGTATGAATATCTCTGTTCGTGGCAAAAAGGGCTTTTTGCTTGCTCAAATTATCACGATCTTTGCGTATGACGCCTTTACTGTCGAGCATTATAATATTTTCGGGTTTGACACCCAGTGCTTTGTATAACTTGGTGCAAGATACCGCAGCCGCACCGGCGCCATTGATAACCACTTTTATTTCGGACATTTTTTTACCGGCAAGTTCTACGGCATTGAGCAAAGCCGCTGACGATATAATTGCCGTTCCGTGTTGGTCATCGTGCATTACCGGAATGTCCAATTCGGCTTTTAAGCGTTCTTCTATTTCAAAAGCTTCCGGTGCTTTGATATCTTCAAGATTGATACCGCCGAAAGTGGGGGCTATTTTTTTAACGGTTTCGATAAATTCATCAACATTTTCGGTATCCACTTCAATATCAAACACATCGATGTCTGCAAAAATTTTGAATAATAAACCCTTGCCTTCCATTACGGGTTTTCCGGCTTCGGCGCCAATATTACCCAATCCCAAAACGGCGGTTCCGTTAGAAATAACCGCTACCAGATTACCTTTATTGGTATATTTGTAAACATCATCGGGATGTTCGTGGATTTCCATACAAGGAATAGCGACGCCCGGCGAATATGCCAATGATAAATCACGTTGCGTGCTGTGTTTTTTGGTAGGAACCACTTCGATTTTCCCGGGTCGGGGTTCCATATGATATTTGAGAGCTTCTTTTCTTAATCTTTTTTCTTTCATTATTGTAGATTTAGGCATAGTGCCTGTTTTTACGATTGCAAATTTAAGGGCATTCTTTTATAAAAAAATGTAAATTGTTATTTTTTTTTAAATAAATCTTTGCCAAACCGATAGTGTTAAATTTTATTTGATAAAAATGTTTATCTCTTAGTTTTTGTGTGTAATGAACGGGGAAAAAAATACTTTCAAAATCAAAAATAAATTTTAAATTAGCGGAAAAAATTAGTTTATGAAAACATATACACCAATCAAAAATAAAGAAACCAAAGTTTCCGACCTTTTTTATGAATATAAATTAGGTGCGAAACCGTTTCTAAAATGGGTTGGTGGAAAACGTCAATTATTAAGTCAATTTGAAGCTCTATATCCGATTGAATTAAAATTGAAAAAAATAAAAAACTATTACGAACCTTTTGTTGGTGGTGGAGCCATTTTTTTTGATGTTGCACAAAATTATGAAGTAGAAAATGCTTTTTTGTATGACATTAACGACGAATTAATTTTGGCTTATAAAGTAATTCAAAGAGATGTATTCAAACTTATTGAATTTTTATATAGATATGAAAAACAATATAAAAAACTTAATGAAGAAAAGCGGAAAGAATACTATTATGAGTTAAGAGAAAACTACAATTTGCAAAGATTTAATATTGATTATAATAAATATTCTGAAAATTGGATACCCAGAGTTGCTCAAACAATATTTTTAAACAAAACTTGTTTTAACGGACTTTTCAGATTTAATTCAAAAGGTGGTTTTAACTCACCAATGGGACGCTACAAAAATCCAAAAATTTTAGATGAACCTAATTTGTTGAATGTCTCAAAACTTCTTGAAATTGCGACAATCAAAAAGGCAGATTTTAAGGAAGTAAAAAATGATATTAAAAATAACTCTTTTGTATATTTTGATCCGCCATACAGACCAATCAGCAAGACTTCAAGTTTTACATCATATAGCAAATTTAATTTTCTAGATGATGAACAGTTACAACTTGCAAGTCTATTTTATGAACTAGATCAACAAGGACATAAATTAATGTTAAGTAATTCAGATCCAAAAAATACGGATCCTGATGATGACTTTTTTGAAACAATTTATGCAAATTATAATATTATAAGAGTTGATGCTAAAAGGTCTATTAATTCAAATGCTAACAAAAGAAATTCTATCAAAGAAATAGTCGTAACAAATTATTAATATGGCAAAAGGACGAAGTGCAAATATTACAGGAAATCAACTTGAAGTTGCTGTTCAAACGGTTCTTTCAAATAAGGGTTTTGAAATTGAAATGTATCGTAAATGGGAAAAAAATCCTGAAAAATATGGAAAAGAATTACTATTAAAAAATGTTCCTTTTGAAACAATATATGGTCACAAAGGAAACACCGAATTTTTGTTAATTTCAGACAAATACGACTTACGAATACGAATTGAATGTAAATGGCAGCAAAGTGCAGGATCAGTAGATGAAAAATTACCTTATTTGTATTTAAACACTATTGAAGCAATGCCAGAAAAGGATATTATGATTTTAATTGACGGAGACGGTTTTAAAAAAGGCGCAAAGATTTGGTTAAGAAATGCAGCAAAAGAAAAATTATACACTAATGAGACAAATAATGATACAAATGTTATGGTTTTCTCATTGGCAGAATTTTTTACGTGGGCTAATAAAACATTTGATAAATAAAAACACTACACACAACACTATATATAGCGCATAGCGGGGTTCTCGCCTACTTCAATGTTTAGGCGTATTTGCACCGGAAAATTCATAGAATTTTCCAATGCAAATAAAAGATAGAAAAATTCTATGAATTTCCCTATCTTTGTAGCATAAGGCGAAGTTAGTGAACTTTAAGCCCGCTACGACGCCATATATTAGTCATTAATAAAATATAAGTCTAATAATTTAGATTTTTTAATTATTTCAAAAAAATTTATTATGCGTGCATAATAAATTGAAAATAATATCGTAAATTCGTAGCGAAATTAATCTGAGAAATTAAAAAAACAAAGTTATATGAGAATCTTATTTTTAATGAGTAGTGTGCCCGACACGACTTCAAAAATAAATTTTACGGATAATGATACGAAATTTGACGAATCGGGTATTCAATATGTCATCAATCCGCATGATGAGTTCGGCTTAACCAAAGCCATGCAAATCAAAGAAAAAACAGGTGCTGAACTGGTAGTTTTAAATGTTGGAACTGCTAAAACCGAGCCGGTCATTAGAAAAGTATTGGCTATTGGTGCCGACAAAGCCGTTCGTATTGATGCCGCCCCGTTAGACAGTTATTTTACGGCGGTTCAAATTGCCCATTATATCAACAATCACGATAAATTTGATTTAATCATTGCCGGAAAAGAGTCTTTAGATTACAACGGCGGCATGGTTCACGGCTTAGTTGCCGGCATGACAGGCAAAAAGTTTATCAATGCCGTTATGGGACTGGAACTTAAAGATAACAATATGGTTGAAGTTGCCCGTGAAATTGATGGCGGAAAAGAATTTATAGAAACGAGTTTGCCCTTAATCATAGGTGGACAAAAGGGTTTGGTTAAAGAAGAAGAATTGCGTATTCCGAATATGCGCGGTATTATGATGGCTCGTAAAAAACCATTGGAAGTATTACCGGCTGTTGAAGCAGCTGTTAAAACCAAAATCGACAAGTTTGAAAAACCGGCGCCAAAAGGTGCTATTAAATTAGTCGATAAAGACAACTTGGATGAACTTATCGATTTGTTACACAACGAAGCCAAAGTTATTTAATGTTAAACTAAAAAAATTATTATTATGTCAATCTTAATATATGCAGAACAGCAAAATGGAAAAGTGGCTAAAAGTGCCAAAGAATTGGCTTCTTATGCCAAAGCTTATGCTGACAAAACAGGACAAGAGGTTGTAGCGATTGGAGCAGGTTTAGAAGATGCAGAAATTTTATTTCAATATGGTGTCTCAAAAGTTTTAAATGTCAGTGATGATAAACTCAAAAGTTTTAATGCTTTTGCCCATGCACAAATGATAGCACAAGCTGCCGACCAACAAAATGCCGATTTGATATTGATCAGCGACAGCAATGATGCCGTTTATATGGGACCTATTTTAGCAGACAAACTGGATGCCGGTTATGTTTCACACGTTATCGGTTTACCGGAAGATACCGGTAATTTTACGGTAAAAAGAAAAGTATTTTCAAACAAAGGTATTGCTTATACAGAAGTTTTAAGTGATAAAAAGTTGTTGCGTTTGGCAAAAAATTCTTTTGGAATTATTGAAAGTCCGGTAACCGGAAGCGTTGAAGTTTTTACACCTGAAATTGATAAAAGTGTTTATGAAACTTACAAAGTTACCAAAGTAGATAAAGCAACCGGTAAAGTTTCATTATCAGATGCGGATATTATCGTGTCAGCAGGTCGCGGATTGAAAGGACCTGAAAATTGGGGTATGATAGAAGAATTAGCCGAAGTGCTTGGTGCCGCTACTGCTTGTTCAAAACCGGTAGCCGATATAGGTTGGCGTCCGCATACCGAACACGTCGGGCAAACCGGTAAGCAAGTAGCGCCTAATTTGTATATTGCCATAGGCATATCCGGTGCTATTCAACACTTAGCCGGTGTCAATGGTTCTAAGAATATGTTAGTTATCAATAACGACCCTGAAGCACCGTTTTTTAAAGCAGCCGATTATGGTGTGGTTGGTGATGCTTTTGAAGTAGTTCCTAAATTGATTGAAAAGCTTAAAGCTTTTAAAAATCAGTAATGAATTTATTAATATATATTAATCAGTCCCACTTGGCTAGCCAAGTGGGACTGATTAATATAAAAAGTATTTCAATATTAACGATGCATCTTTTGCCAAGCTTTTTGTATGTCTTCATCCGAAACATTCAGCTGTACTAACTTCATAGCAGCTTTAAATTCGGTGTAGTTGTACTTATTAGGATTCTGCAAAATATCAACAGCTTCTATTATAGTGAGCTGTTTGGTTTTTTGTTTGTCTTGTGCAGTAACGGTTACGGATTTGCTGTCTGTTTTGTGCATTTGATTATAAGTATTTTTAATATCCGCTTCTTTTACGGGTATTTGTCCGTTTCGGGTGATAAAATTTTTAAATTCGCTATAAGACATATTTTTATATCGAGCTACTTCGCTCATCATAGCTTGCATGCCTTGTTCTTTTTGTTTTTCGGCACTGGCAAACAGATTACTGATCAGTTGCTTGTCTTTTTCAGAAATTTTATAGTCCGTATTCAATCCTTTGTCTGCCCGTATATAAGCATCTACGATTTTAAAAGCTTTTTCTCTATCTGCTTGGGATAGATGCGAGTTTTGTTTGTCAACTATCTTGTTAAATTTTACTTTGCGTACCGGTTCGGGTGCCAACGGATCATATTCTTTGAAATAATCCATATAAGCCGTAAAAAAGCCTTTCACCTTGTCTTGATCAGTAGGTTATTGGGCTTGTATTTGTCCTATAAACAGAAGACTGAATAGGATAAAGATGTTTTCATCTGTTTATTTTTTATTTTAACATTAATGTCAGATGTAACCTTTGATGATTAAAATAATCATTTCTTTGTGTGTTTAATAATTATTTTAATCATGTCGGTTTCATTTTGTATTTATTTAATAGCAGACCTACCAGGTTTTAAAAACCTAGTAGGTCTATTGGATTGTTAATTCTTTTTGGTATAAATAAAGGTGCTTTGCATATTGTCTGTATATACCAATTCTCCGTTTGGATTAAGTGCGAATTGCCATGTTTTTGACGAGTTTGTGTCGTTGTAATGAACAACAAATTGGTATGTGTCATTAGTAGATTCTTCGGTAATAGAATAATCTTCATTTTCAATAGTTTGTAATAAACTTAAATTCATTGTTTGATTGCCCCCTTGGTCATACATGATGGAATACATATCGTCTGAGGTAAATCTAAATCCATCTTCTCCATTCATTCCGTTAGGTTTGGTCCAGGTAAATTGTATCCAAGCAGGTGGATTTAAATGGTCTTTTACCTGTGACTGCTCTTCGTCTTTCTCTTTTTTACAAGCTGTTAAAGTGATACCTAACATCATGACCAAAATGACTAATAAACTTGTTTTTTTCATTTTTTTCTGATTTTTTATTAATTATTATTTATCGTTAATAAGTTATGTTGTACAATATTTTGATTATTATCAGGGGTTTCGTGAACTATTTTAGCGTACACACCCGGCATACTGTTTATCATCCAGTATTGATATCGTTCATCACCAATGATACCGTTGATTACGGTACATTCATATGTTTTATTTCCTAACTTACAAAGACGTTTACGGTCTATAATGCTATACTTCTCTAAATCTTTTTGTGGAAAAAAGCGATTGTAAGCTTCCGTTAAAGGTCCTTTGGTTCTAGTAATGAACGGCATATGTTCTTCATCTATTTCTTTATAACTAGCAAATTTGATGCTTTGTTTTTCAGGATTAAGAACTATATCAACGGAAATATAATTCTCAGAAAAAGTTTTCACTTCCGGATGATAAACGGAACGTACATAACGTAGTTTTTTTAGCTTAGGTAAAAATATCCAAAGGTCGTCATCATTCCATGGTAAGCCGGGTTGTCCATCAGTAGGTTCTGTTAAAGTTTCTTCATTAATTTCTAAATGTTTAACAGTTAACACTTCTGGTTGTTTTTCTAGTTGATATTGAATACCGTTATTTATAAATTCCATATAGTCTTTGTTAATCTGTAAAATGGAATTTTTTTGCCTTAACACATCAACATCAGCTAAGATTACAAAAGCTTTTTCATCAGGTATAAATAACCAAGACCCTTTGGTAGTGACACTACCGTTTTTTTCTAATATTAACATTACAAATTTGCCATTGTTTTCAAATCTTACATAAGTAGGCACAGTGCCACGCATCAGCCAAGTACCAATTAGATTTTGATATACCGGATTGTTTTGTTTGGGATTGTAAGCCCGTTTGTAATATAAAGTAGCAGTATCTCCTCCCAATACCAACTCTTTCGGCGTTTGCTTTAGAATATGAAAACGCGCATTATAAAATTTTACCCGCTCCGATTTCAAATCCATCGTTTGATTCCTTTGGGTAAATTGGGCTATTTTGGTGCCGTAAATGGAAATATCCCCATTAGTATCAAACCGGTTGACAATATATGGTTGGTCTGTTTTTTGACCGGTTTCTATCAAGGTTAAAAGCCAATCTCCGGTTACCGGTTTGGTTTGTGCTTGTACTTGATTCATTATCAATACAAAGAAAAAGATGGAAAAAAGTTTTTGTTTCATTAATGAATAAGTTTTGAGTTTATAAGGCGATAACCGGAAATTTTATATATCAGTGATCAGGCAACTTTCGATATTTTACTATTTTTTTTCAATTTTCAATACATTATAGGTATGATTAGCTGTATCTTTTAACAATAGGAAATACATACCTCTTGCCAAATGAGATAGGTCCAATGTATTGGTTAATTGGTTAGTGTTTTTAACCAAAAGTATCTTACCGTTTATATCACTGATTTGCAAGCTATAATCTGATGATTGGGTAAAGTTTATGTGAATGATATCCGTTGACGGATTAGGAAAAACTTTAAAATCACTGAATAAAACTTCATAAGTAATACCTAGAGATTGCCTTAAATCCGGTCCTATAAAACCTTCCGAGAGATGGATGTTTCCTTGTGTATTTTCTTGTACGGCAGTTTCGCCAATAGAAAATATAACTTGGGTATTGTTAACCCTAGAGAGATTACCTCCGGACGAAATACCGGACTTTTTTATTGCTGTTTGAGAAAAACCTTGTATGCCAAATAGTAATAATAGTAGAATAGTAAAAATTTTCATCGTATAAATGTTTTTTAATTTGAATGATATTGAGCAGCCCTCCAATAAAACCAATTGTCATTATCACCGGTACCATAAGGTATATATAGTTGCGCACCGCCGCTGATAGACGAATAGGGTTTGGTTGCTTCGTTATCATAACCGCCTGTAACTGTTGCATATTTTTTGGTTATACGATTAAATTTTCCAAAAACAGCACCACCATACGAAGTATAATTATTAATTTTTCCAATGATCAAATTATGAAAACCGGTTCTAAGACTAGGATATACATTAGTATCGGGTGCTTGCTCGTTATACCCGATAATCAGATTACCCAAACCTTCTCCTAATAACAGACCGTTTTCAGCTCTATCCGTGGCACCGGTTCCGTTTACTATTTGTACATTTACGTGGCTAAACCGGACGGTTTTATAAGATGTACCATTGTAGGTTAGATGAACAATACTCATATCAGCGGTTTTGGTTTCGATGGGGTCTATTCTGGCATTCAATAGGTTTACAAAATATTGAAGCCTGCCGTTTGAGTCATTTAAATCGTAGGTATTAGTAGCTATATTTGCGGTATTGTTTGTAACACTTGTTTCTAAATCGTCTAAGTTTACATTTTGCGTAACCGTTATCAAGTCCAATTTAGATTGTAAAGCATTTACTTGGTTGGTCAATGCAGTGTTTTGTGTTTGCAGATTACTTATGTCAGACTGCATGGCACTAACCTGATTGGATAAAGTGGTATTTTGCGTTTGCAACGTACTTACATCAGATTGCAAAGAGCTAACTTGGTTAGATAAAGCAGTATTTTGAGTTTCCAAATTGTCTAAACGTGACAAAATGCTATTAAATCTTTCTGTATCCAGTTCCGCTTTAATGTCGGCAATGGTTTTTCCTTCCAGTTTATCAGTATTTTTTGATATGGGTACCGCTTTAAAGGCGGTTGTGCCAAAATCTGTATAACCGCTACCGGTATTAATTTCTGTTTTTAAAAACTGTTCATTAGTCCAGTCGATACTGTTAAAAGAACCGGAAACAACAGTTCCTTCACCTATATTTAAAACTATAATACCGTTGGCATCGGTTGTCTCGGTATGTGTTTCTTGATACACAGAAGTGGAACCGTTTTCTAAAATGGTAAATCTGACTGTTACATTGTGGTTTTGTAAGGCATTACCATTATCGGTAATGAGTGCTTTGTAATTAAATCCGCCACTTTGGGCAAAGGATAAACTTGCTATTAAAACAGTAGCGAGAATAAGGATTGATTTTTTCATAATGTTAATAATTTTAATTTAATACGTCATCTTCTCAACACTGATATGTCCTGTTGTTTAAAAATGACCAATAAGTTTTTTTAGTTTTGTTATTTTTATTATTTCAATAACTTTTATGGAACATTTTTTAATGATTTTTCATTTCGTTTGATTTAATATAACCCGATGCTTGATAAACGACACCGTTGTATTCAAATGAGCCTGTAAATGACACTTTATTATCCGCTGTACGGCTCATAGTCCCCGATTCAATAGTTATCCATCCGGAATCGGTATAATTTTCGATTTTAGGACCGTTTACCGAAGCGGCTACATCAATACTCATTGGTTTGTTTTCTCCTACATTTACGGGCATTCCCGAAAATCCCATACCAAATGAATTGTCCTGTTCATATACGGAAATATGTGTAGCCTTTCCGTTGGGGTCCAATAACATCCCAAAAGGGACATCGTTATTAGAAGAAATTATATCACCATTAATACGAAATTCATAAGATGCCTTATTATCTTCCGTTTCATTGTCAGTTGTTTTTTTAGTACATGAAATTGCCAAAAGTTCAATAACAATTAATGTCATAAAGATTCTAAAAATGTTTTTCATATCCTAAGGTATTTTTAATGGTTATTATTAGAATATTGACAGAAAAAGAATTTTTATAAGCCTTTAAAATTTAACAAACTCAACTCTTCGGTTATTTGCCTTACCTTCGGGTGTGGCATTGGTATCTATGGGTTTGCTTTCACCCCAACCGGTATATTTTAATCTGGATTTGTCTATTCCCATTGAAATTAATTTATCCATCACGGTTTTGGCGCGTGCTTTGGACAATTTCATGTTAAAAGCTTCGTCTCCGTCGCTGTCGGTGTGACCTTCTACGCTGAATCTTAAATCCGGTTGTTTTTTCATCAATTTATAAATCCGGTTGATGGGTCCCATACTTTCAGGTTTCAATGTGGCTTTATTGACATCGAATTTGATACCGTTGACAATGATTTTACCGTCTGACAATACCCGTTTGTAATATTTGACACCGCCTTTGGCGATACGGAAGTTTTTGATATACATATTTTCATCAGTAGCAGTAACGGTTACACCGGTAGGATTGCCTTCAAAATGCGGAATGTTGATTAAACGTTGATCGTCTAAATACACTTTGAGCTTTCCTTTGGTGTAAGCAACAGCTATATGACGCCAACCACCTTCCGGATCCCGGTTACTCCTTTCTTTTCCTTTTAAAGAGCCTTCAGAGTCTCCGCAACTAACACTATTAACATAAATCTCTATTTGCGAACAACAATAAGATTGATTTTTGCGGTCAAATAATGATAGATAATATCTTTCGTTATAAACATCAGGGTGAAAGTAAGCATCAAATTCAATGGTAAACACATCCGGTAAATAATCTTGTTCAGCGTTTTTTAAGTAGGGTACAATTCCTTTTCTGTACATATTACCGGAATCCGTGATAAAGGTAATAACCGGTTCACCGTCAAATTCCGCTATCTCGGCACCACCTTGATATAAATCCCACCGGCTCGGGAATTCACCGTTTTCTTCATCGGCACTTGGTCCGTCCTCAAAAATCACCGTATCACCGGGGACAAAATCATATCTACTCCAAACCAAATTGTGTTTTTTGGCTTTAGATGTTTTGTCAGAAGCGGGGGCGTCACCCATGGTTCCATTATTATCATTTGATTGACTTGATTTAGACTTTCTTGACGATTTACTTTTTTTCTTTGATTTTTTGTTTTTACCGTCAATTTCATTTTCAGCTTCGTCATAGACTTTATCTATACCTTTATCAACTCGTCGTTTTGAACGACGTTCAGCTTCACTTTTAGCTTTTTCTTCGGCATGTTTCATCAATTTTTTTAAAAATTGTGCCTCTGTATGTTGCGTAAAAGCAACCAGTAAAAATCCGAATAATAAATATTTAATGTTTTTCATAATAATTGGTTTTATTATCTTTTTTAATTTCATTGATTTGGCAAGGGCATTCTTTTGCCCTTGCCGATTATGATTGTTTGTGTTGAAGTCTAACAAACCCAAAAAAATCAATTATTGACAGTTATAAAAACTGATTTTTAAAGCACATCAGCTGTAATAGTGGCTTTTGCTTGGAATTTGATTTGAAAATGATAGGTATCGGTAGAAGGAATACTACCGGATATCTCGATATTAATTTTTTTATTATCTAACAATCTAGTTGCTATTTGATTGATTTTTTGTGTATCGGTAATCATAATTGGGTCACCTTGTGCTACCATATCAAAATTAAAGTTCGGTATAGTTATAACTATCTGATTATCAACTGTTATAATTAGATCTACGACTGTTGTGTTTCCTGATAGTCCGGACAATCCCGTAAAACTTAAATTGACATCAGACAAATCCAAATCCTTTAATTGATTCAGATATTCATGTGTGTCACTATTGTCCAAACTCAAAACAAAAGCCGTTGAAAATGGTGTATTCACTCTCTTGTTTTGAGTAGATTCATTAACAACTATTTCATCAGATGTTTGACTTAATTGAGAATCAAATGTAACATCTGTAGCTTTACCACAAGATGACATTAATAATAATATCATTAATAAAGGCAATATAATTAGCTTATTCATAAAAAATATATTTTAAGGTTAAAACTCGAGAACAAAAATATATTCAACATAACTGTTTTTTATCATTTTAAAGGATGATTTTATATCACCCGAAAGTAGTATTTTTTATTTCTACTTACTTTATTTTATTACTTTCTAATCCCATCCAATAAATTGTACTATTTTCAGGTAGTGTCAATTTTATACAACAAATGGTTTTATACTATTATAAATTTTAAATTGGTATAAAATATATATTCAATTTTAATTAATTTTTGGATCTATGTTGTTTTGTGTGGGTAATAATAAATTAGGTTTAAAAAAAATCATATAATCATGGTTATTATCTTTTTATATAATTTCACCCCTACGGGTTTATTAAATATGCCCGACGACTGTCGGGATGAAATTATTATAATAAAACAGTTAAACAAAGTCTTTGTCCCCGACAAATGTCGATGGACATTATTCTTATATATACATTACCCACTTAAATCGATATAGAGCCTTATTTTTTTCGTTTAATTTTCTTTATAAGCAGACAAAAAATAGATATAAACAACATTTTTAGTGTTTTTGTTTGATTTTTATAATTTAAATTAAAAAAAGAGCATTTAATAAATCATAATATACCGTTTATAAAATATTCAATCACTTTTTTATATATTTTTTGTAATTTTAGGCAACAAAAACAAACTAAGAATGATTAAAGCAGTTATTGTTGATGATGAACAATTAGCTATTGAAAGCTTACAATGGGAAATTGAAAATTTCAGTCAGGATGTTAAAGTCATTGAAACCTTTACAAATCCTAAAGATGCTATCAGCGGTATTAATTATTTAAAACCGGATTTACTTTTTTTAGATATTGAAATGCCCGAAATTGACGGCTTTCAGTTATTGCAATTATTAGATTATAAACATTTTGATTTAATTATTACAACGGCATACAATCAATATGCCATACAAGCTTTTAAAGCCAATGCGATTGACTACTTACTCAAACCGGTAGATCCGGATGATTTAATTCAAGCAATCGAAAAAGTTAAAAATCGTCAAGGAAGTAACCAAGTCACACAAAATATTGAAACAGTTTTAAACAAATTAGTCAAAACAGGATTGGAAAGACAAAAAAAAATACCTTTAAACTTAAACAATAAGATTGTTTTAGTTGCTCCTGATGATATTTTATACTGTAAGTCGGATGGTAGTTATACGACGGTATTTATGCGTAATGGAGATGATTATTTAGTATCCAAGAGTATCAAACATATTGAAGAAATTTTGCCACACGAGCATTTCATCCGTATTCATAAGTCATACATTGTTAATCTAAATGAAATTAAAGAATTAGTAAAACATGGATCCGGAGAAATTATTTTAAATAATAATCGCATTATTCCTATATCTCGTACGCATCGTAAACAAGTTTTTGAAGCACTAAATATTTCATAACTACAATGGTGCCAGATAGTTGGATTCAGATCTTATCACAACCACAAGAGAATGGAATTGTCATCTTTATTTCCGGTTTTTTGTTAGCATTAGGCTTATATCATCTGTTATTGTATTTTCAAAATAAATATCATGCCTATTTATATTATGCTTTATATGCATTTTTGGTCTATATTTATACGTTTCATAGAGCATCACACTTTGTATTAGCTGATATTGTTGCTCCTTATCGTTCTTATTTTGAGTTTTTGTATGATCCGATAAAGTGGTTATATTCTACAGTATATATGTTTTTTGCAGTAACTTTTGTTGATTTAGATCGGTATTATCCGGCATTTACGAGGTTTTTAAAAACATTTTTAAAAATAAGTTTAATTATTCTTGGCATTTTACTTATTATAGCTATAATTTTAAAAAATAAAATCTTACTTGATTATGGCTACAACTTTGCTTTTTTGCCAATTATTTTTTTATTATCATTATATATATTGTATTTAATTTATCGTTCGGAATCAGCAGTCAAATATTACTTGTTAATAGGAGCCGGCACTTATCTGCTAGTTACAAGTTATTCTCACTATTTAACTTATACCGGCAAACCTTTTCGGATGTTGTTTTATGCTGCTACAGCTTTCGAAAT
Source organism: Flavobacteriales bacterium (assembly GCA_026996605.1). Classification (GTDB taxonomy): domain Bacteria; phylum Bacteroidota; class Bacteroidia; order Flavobacteriales; family Flavobacteriaceae; genus WGBX01. The sequence goes on along the minus strand of JALWLE010000149.1, from coordinate 83 downwards.
GATTTTGTTTGCCTTAGGTTTGGGTTATAAACAAAAGCTAATAGCCGACGAAAAAAACTTGTGGCAAACCCTCATTATCAAAG
>JALWLE010000148.1 GCA_026996605.1 Flavobacteriales bacterium | reverse complement strand
CATTTAGCTAAATTGAAAAAAAACGGAAAAAAATTGTATTCGGGTATACCGGCAGATTTAACAGCCGGATTTATCCAAGCTAAACCAGATGGTGAGATTTTCCATGTCATTACTATGGGATCGGCTATTATGGGTGCCCATGCATCGCAAATTAAAACGGATGACAGATGGAGAATTATTCTTTATATCAAGAATCATTTCAAAGTAAAATAATTTAAAACTACGACAATGAAAAAAAGATTTGTATTTACAAAAAAATTAAAAACTATCAGCTTTGTATTGATGTTGATTGGTTTGATAACCGGAGTTTTGGCATACATGGGTGATACACATAGATTTTGGGCTAATATTTTGTTTAGCAACTACATGTTTTTATTATTGGCTTTGGGGGCTGCTTTCTGGATGTCCCTACAATACATAGCTGAAGCCGGTTGGTCATCAGCTTTTAAGCGTGTGCCTGAAACTATAGCGAGTTATATAGTACCTGCTTTCGTTTTTATGTTAGCTTTAGTATTTTTCGGAATGAAGTATGTTTATCCTTGGGCTAATCCCGAAGGTCATATAGAAGATTTTGCCAAATATCCGGAATTTAAAGAAATTTTGGAGGTTAAAGCCCCTTATTTAAATAAAAATTTCTTTATTATCAGAACTTTGATTTTCTTCTTGGTTTGGTTTGGAACGATTGGTATTTTACGTAAATTCTCTAAGAAAGAAGATGAAGATAAACAGGGTGCTTTAAAGTGGTTTGAAAAAAGCCGTTTTTTCTCCAAGGTTTATATTTTCGCCTTTGCTTTGACCTTTATTTTTGCAGGTTTTGACTACCTGATGTCTTTGGAACCATTCTGGTATAGTACCTTATTTAGTATTAAAGAATTAATCTCAGGATTTTTCCACGCGTCTGCTTTGATTATTTTAATTGTGTATTTCTTACATAAAAAAGACTATTTACCGTTTATGAATTCATCGCATTGGCATGATTTTTCTAAATACTTGTTTATGGGATCAATTTTATTTGCCTATGCATGGTATTTCCAGTATATGTTAATTTGGTACGGTAATATACCGGAAGAAGCCGAACATTATTTTTTAAGAAGATTCCATTTCTCGCAAACTTTATTTACATTAAACATCGTGATTAATTTCTTTATACCTTTCTTGGTTTTATTACCTAATAAATTAGCTAAAAATCCGAAAGTATTATTGATTATGGCTATCACTATCTTGATGGGCTTTATATTAGATGTATATCTGTCGGTATTTCCACCGTTGGTACACACCTTTGCAGGTGTAGGCGAACATATTCATCCGATATTCGGTTTGTATGAAATTGGTATTTTATTAGGATTCATTGGATTATTTATGTTTGTATTCTTTAAGAATTTAGCAAAACGTAAACGTATTATTCCTGTTAATCATCCATATATCGAAGAAAGTTTGTTACATCACAATGCACATTAAAAATCATATGTTATTTTATAAAAAAGCCGTTCTTTGTGAGCGGCTTTTTTGTTTGGCATAGTTCTTTCACTCAGTAAGAGTACCGAGTGTCTAGTTGAAAGCAATAATGAGAAAAGTGTGTAGTGGAAAACGGTATAGTTTTTAGTGCGAATTAATTGAGAATTGAAAATAAGATTTCTCACTACGTTCGAAATGACAAATAAAATCATATAACCAAATAACCAATTAACCGGATAACCAAAAAATTTGTATTTTTGAATTAAATTAAAATTTTATGAAACAGCTATTTGTTTTAACATTTTTATTTTCAGCTTTGTTTATGTCAGGGCAGATTATTAGCTCGGCACCAAACAGGTTTATAGTAACTGCAAAAGTTGATACTTTATTAGCTAAGCGTTCGGACTGTTTTTTAAATACAAAAACAAGCTTTAAATATTATCATATTCAATTATATAACGGACAGAGTATTAATAATGCGCGTTCTATCAAAGCAGATTTTCAATCAAAATTTCCGGATGATTATATCATTATTGAATGGGAATCGCCTGAATTTAAAGTTTGGGCAGGTGAATATGAAACTAAATTAGCAGCCGATCGCGCACTTTATAAGATACGAAAAGAATATCCTAATGCCTTTATTGTCAATCCGAAAAAATAACTTGTAATTGCTAATTTTATTAATTTGAAAATCAAATTGTTACTTATTGGAAAAACAGATGATAGTTGTATACAAAAATTAATGGACAACTATGAAAAAAGGATTCAAAATTTAATCGGATTTGAAAAAATCCTTATTCCCGATTTAAAAAACAATAAAAATTTATCACAAAATCAACAAAAAGAGAAGGAGGGAAGTTTGCTATTGCAAAAGATGACACCATCTGATTTTGTGGTATTGTTAGATGAAAAAGGAAAGGAACTGACATCTCGACAATATGCATTATTTTTGCAAAAACAAATGAATACCGGATTAAAAAATTTATTTTTTGTCATTGGTGGTCCTTATGGTTTTTCAGAAGAAGTTTATCGGCGTGCAAATGTTAAAATAGCCCTATCGCAAATGACCTTTTCGCATCAGTTGGTGCGTTTAATTTTTTTAGAACAGTTATATCGCGGTTTGGCTATTTTGAATAACCATCCGTATCACCATGATTAGTAGAAATGGTAACAGTGCATCTAAAATTGAGTATTGATAGTAAATTATTATAATCAGCATCATTTGTGGATGAGTATCTTGATTTTAATTGAGTCGAACCGAAGCCGGTTGCTGAGTGTCCCGATAACGCAGGAAACGGGATGTGCCGAAGCAGCCGAGTATCAAATAACCAAATAACCCCAACGAAAGTTGGGATTCGCAAATAATCGATTAACCTAATAATCAATTAAATATGAAAAAAAGATTTCCAACTTTTGGACACCTAGTTATTATTTTACTTTATTTTATAATATTTACTTTTCCTTTTAGTAAATTAAAAGAAATTGTACCAAAATCTTTCAGTGCATGGCTAATGTTATTATCTTTTGTTATTCCTATGTATTTAACTATATGGTCAACACGAAAAACTTTTGGTAAAAAAGGTAAACTTAATTATAAACCAAATTATTGGACTTTATTACCTTTAATTATTTTAGTATCATATGCTTTTTTTATTATTGGTGAATTCACTATCTTTTTGCTACCGGAACCTACAGGTATTTGGAAAAAGATTTTTGATATGCTTAATGAAACCATGGCGCAAGTATTCAATAACCAAATAGCCGGTTTTTTAATGGTTGCTATAGCAGCACCGATTTTAGAAGAAAGTTTGTTTAGAGGTATTATTTTGAAAGCATTATTAAAAAAATATAATCCTTATGTGGCTATTTTGATTTCAGCTATTGTATTTGGTGTGTTTCATATGAACCCTTGGCAGTTTTTATACGCTACCGTATTAGGGCTGTTTTTAGGTTATATGTATTGGAAAACCAAAAGTTTGTTTTATCCTATTTTTATTCATTTTTTACTTAATAGTACAATGTTTTTTGCTGCTCAGATGAATGATATAAAAGAAACTGAAGGTTTAGTTGAAAACTTAACAGGTAATGATTTAATTCAATATTTGATTTTAGTTTTACTTGCTGTTATGATCGTTGTTTTTGCATGGATTTTTTTTGAGAAATATTTTGCACAAGTACCCAAAGAGCTGGTTTTAGCCACGCAAAATCCGCATAAAATCGAAGAAATCAAGCAAATTTTACCGAAAAATTATCAATTGAAATCATTAAAAGATTTGGGTTTTGAAGGCAAATTAAAAGAAACAGGAAAGACATTGGAAGCCAATGCCCTTCAAAAAGTACGTCAAATAGCTGTCCCTTATGATGTTGATGCCATTGCAGATGATACGGGGCTGGAAGTAAAATCTTTAAATGGTGCGCCCGGAGTTTACAGTGCCAGATATGCCGGTGAAAATGCAAGTTATGAGGATAATGTACAAAAATTGCTTATAGATATGAAAGGTGTCGAAAATAGAGAAGCACAGTTTAGAACGGTTGTGGCATATAGCAAGGGCAATAAAGAACATATTGTTTCAGGTATAGTTAAAGGTCATATTACAACTGAACCGAGAGGTGCCGGCGGTTTTGGTTACGATTCGGTTTTTATACCGGAAGGTTATACGCAGACTTTTGCCGAAATGGGCGAAAGTGAAAAAAATAAAATCAGTCATCGAGCGATTGCTTTACAAAAATTGAAGAAAAAATTTGATTAATTCTAAAAATGATTTAGTAATTCTTGTTTGACCTTTCGTAATTGCTCGTAAGAAAAGCTATCTAAATTAATGATAAGGCTTTTGCCGTTTTTAAGAGGTAGTTTAATTTCAAAAATATGGATTTCCGGTGCATCAATATCTTTATACTTGATTTCCGTAAGTTTGTTTTTTGAGGTTTTAAAAATCAACTTATCAGTGTCAAATTTGACAAAATATCTACTGTATTTTGAAAAATAAAGTACTAAACCTAATATCAAGTTGAAACTAAATGAAATAACAGGACCATAAAATTCCCAAAAATCACTTTTATCCCCTTTGATTAAGTAGAGTATAATCATTAAACCGGAAATAATCATAAAAAATAATCCGGTTATATGATAAAATCTTGAATTTTTGCAAGCATAAATGGTTTTCATCTGTTTATTTTTTAATTTTAACATCAAAGTCAGATGTAACCTTTGATGATTAAAATAATCATTGCTTTGTGTGTTTAATAATTATTTTAATCATGTCGGTTACATCATTAAATTGTTTTATTCACAAAGTTAATAAATATAACATAAAAAATCCCCTGACAATTAATCAAGGGATTATTAAATTATTGACTTAGATAAATTTTACAACAAATTATCACCGTTAAAATTTTCCAAATATTCGCCAACCCGTTTAGCAAATAATCCACCTAACATACCGTCAACAACTCTGTGGTCGTAAGAGTGTGATAATATCATTTTTTGTCTGATACCAATCATGTCGCCATCTGGTGTTTCTATGACTGCAGGCATTTTACGTATAGCTCCCAATGCCATGATTGCTACTTGTGGTTGGTTAATAATAGCAGAACCGGCTATATTGCCAAAAGAACCGATATTGGTTACGGTATAAGTGCCACCGGTTATTTCATCGGGTTTGAGTTTGTTTTCGCGTGCCCGTTTGGCCAAATCATTAACCGCCTTGGTTAAGCCGGTTAGACTCAAACGGTCGGCATCTTTAATTACCGGAACAATCAAATTTCCGGTCGGTAAAGCAACAGCCATCCCTATATTAATATGTTTCTTTTTAATGATTTTAGTACCGTCTAATTGGACATTAATCATCGGGTAATCTTTAATGGCTTTAATGATGTAATATATAAAAATTGGGGTAAAGGTAATTTTTTCACCTTCTTTTTGTAAGAATGTATCTTTTACTTGGTTACGCCAATTAACAATTTTGGTAACATCGGCTTCTACGAACGATTGCACATGCGGTGAAACTTGTTTGGAGTGTACCATATGTTCGGCAATCAGTTTACGCATCCTGTCCATTTCAATCACTTCATCACCATTATCCAGTACGATACCGACCGGCTGTTTAATAGGTGCTGGTTCCGTAACGGTTGTTTGAGATACTGAAGTTTGGCTTGCCGGTTTCGGAGTCGTTTTTCCGGCTTTTTTATCAGATACATATTTTAAAATATCATCTTTGATAACGCGACCGTTTTTGCCACTACCTTGTATTTGGTCAAGTTCTTCTTGACTGATTCCTTCTGTTTTGGCAATATTTTTAACCAAAGGCGAATAAAACCTGTCATGAGATGAAATAATCTCACCGCTATCTTTTTGTTCTTGATTATCAGTTTGTTCAGCTACAATTTCAAGCAGTTCGGGATTTTCAATGATATCGGTTTCTTGTTCTTTTTCAATCTCTTGGTCGGTTTCAATAATGGCAATAACATCACCGACTTTAACCACATCATCTACTTCAAAAAATCGTTCTATTAAAACCCCGGGGACTTCACTGGGAACTTCCGAGTCAACTTTATCGGTTGCAACTTCCAATACGGTCTCATCTTCTTCAATCGTATCACCTATGTTTTTGTTCCATGCTGTTATGGTTGCTTCAATTACGCCTTCACCTAATTTGGGTAGTTTGAGTTCGTATTTTGCCATTTTATATAATTTTTTACTTGAGCGAAGTTAAGAATTTTTACGGAGTTGATTAATGATATTTCTTATTTTTTTAATTGAAAAATAATTAGTGCTATATCTATTTATGACAAAACAATGAAATACCCCGTTGAATCCCGAAGGGGTGAAATTATTTTAAAAAAAGCATTTTTTTAAATAATGAGATTGACGTTATCAATATATTAAATGTAGATTTATTTAAATTAAATTGTAAAAAAAATAGAATTATATCATTCTTATTATCAATCAATTAAAATTATGGCACGTTATTTGAAAATAATAAATTGAGCCGAAAGTTTAATTTAAAACAATGCGTTATGAAAAGATTAGGTTTATTATTAGCAGTATTATGGTTTAACGGACTTTATGCCAATTTTTCTTCATATTGGCATAGAATGGAAGAACCGATAGAAATTAGAGAGAGAAATATTATTTTTTATATTTTTCCCGATGGTACATTTGATTTCAATGCCCATGGACGCCATTACCGAGACGCCGGATTTATGGGCGTACGGATAGAACGAGATCGTTATGGTAAAATAAGACGTGTAGGCAATGTCTTTATCAATTACAATCGCTATGGTCAAGTCAGCCGGATAGGCAGATTATTTATCAAATATAATTATCGTGGTTTGGTTGAGCGTATTGGACATCGGTATATCCGGTATCGTAGGAATGGTTACTATATTATAAATCGACATAGACCAAGGCACTCGGGATATGTTTTTGGTACCGGTTTTAATTATTACGGAGCGTCATACGATTCCCACACATATAATAATAACGGTACGACATTTTATGACGATTCAAATGGTGATTATGATGAAGAAATTGATTATGATAATGATAATAACTACTATTATCGCCCTTCAACCGGAAGAAATAAGGAAAACACTTCAAAGAAATATCACGCTAATAGACGACGTTCATGAATACCAATAAAAAAATCCCGAAAATATTTTCGGGATTTTTTTTTTGTTAAATATGATTGATGATTTAGTAAGCCATCACTTTTTCTATCCAGAAAATAATAAATCCTGCTAAAAAACCTAAGAAAGCCAGCCAACTTATTTTTTTCATATACCAGAAAAAATCAATTTTTTCCATACCCATTGCGGCAACTCCTGCAGCCGAACCAATAATTAAGATACTACCACCTGTACCGGCAGAGTATGCAATCATATGCCAGATAATATGATCCATAGGATAATCAAACATACCCATTGAAGCGGCAACTAAAGGGACGTTATCTACTATAGCCGATAAAATACCGAGTAGTACAACAACAATCTCAGTATTAGGTAAAGTTTGTTGTAAGACTTCTGCCAAGTATCGCAATGAGCCCATTTCAACACCATTTATTGAGCCGTAAACCAATGCTTCTAAAGCACCAACTGCCAACAGAATTCCTAAAAAGAATAGAATACTGGACATTTCAATACGAGACAATGCTTTATGTGCCGAATACAAATGTTTTCGTTCTTCGGTAAAATCTTCTTCGGGGTGAATATATTCAGATACTAGCCACACAATACCCAATGATAACATCATACCGAGATAAGGCGGTAAATGTGTAACTGTTTTAAATACAGGTACAAATAAAATCATACCTAAACCTAAATAAAGCATGGTTTTACTACTGAGCAATTTCTCTACTTCTTCCAAATTTTCATCATCTTTTTCGCCTTTTACACTACCATTAAAAACCGGTAAGAATGAAGCTATTCCAAATGGAATGGCAAAGTTTAAGATAGAAGGAATAAATACATGTTCCATAAGTCCGGCAGCAGAGACTTTTTTGGCAATCCAAAGCATAGTTGTGGTAACATCACCGATTGGAGACCAAGCACCACCGGCATTGGCGGCAATCACGATCAAACCGGCATACCATAAGCGTGTATTTCGGTCCTTGATCAATTTACGCAATAAAGTGACTAAAACAATAGTTGCCGTCAAGTTATCAATAACGGCTGATAAGAAAAATGCTAGAATACCTATAATCCATAAAAGTTTGCGTTTGCTGTTGGTCTTGACGTATTCTTTCAAAACTTCAAATCCCCTGTGTAAGTCAATAATTTCGACTATAGTCATAGCACCTGTCAAAAACACTAATATTTCAGCGGTTTTAGCCAAATGGTGCATCAAAGTCAGGTGAAAACCCTCTTGGGCATTTTCTCCATCCTTTAAAAAATTATACACATGTCCTTCGGGGTCAATAATTGAGAACCAACCTTCATGAAAGCCAATAGCCAATAAAGCCCATAAAATTGCTGCTGTTAATAAAGCCGGAACGGTTTTATCTAAACGTAGTTTGTGTTCAGTAGCAATAGCAACATACCCGAGTACAAAAAGTAAGATTAAAATATTTGCCATAATTGAGTTGAATTTTGTTAGTTTAGATTAAAATTTTAGAGTAACAAAAGTATGATAAATTTTGTTTAAAAAAATATTATTTGTCAGTTATTATAAATCTTCATACAAGTTTTTGGGTATCCTTAAATCCGCACCAATGTACAAAAATTTTGAAAATAGGATTTTACCCGTATTTATTGTGTAAAATTTAGCGTAAAAAGAGTCAATAATATTTTTTTTAGC
>JALWLE010000147.1 GCA_026996605.1 Flavobacteriales bacterium | reverse complement strand
TTGTTAATGTTTCCTTTTTATTGGTGCTAACGGTTCGCATATGCGACGTAGCGACTAACAATTCGCCAACTTTTTTCTTTATACATCAAATATAGCAAAAACTACGAACTTTTTTATGATTTTTTTATACCGTTTAAAGCTTACGTAATTTTTGCGGTGCAAAAAACCGCAAACTAAACAATTAAGACTAATCCCGCTATGTTGTATATGCTGTGTTATAGCCACGCTCAACTTTCATACAGATATACGCACGCCATTTTTTTATAAGCAAACAAATCATTACCAGCGATGCACTATCTGGCAAAGACTTTTGAATAATCAAGTTCCTAAATTTTTTAATTTTTTAAATTTTATTTATTTTTTAATTTATCAAAAGCCAAACAAGTATTTTCGGAACTTGCAGTGCAAAGACTAAACTTTAAATAAGCACTCAAGTTGGCTTATTTTAAATTTTAATAATTTTTTAATTTCTCATTTAAAATAGGAGAGAAGTAATATAAAATTTATCTCCGTACAGTAAGGCTTTCCAAGTGGGCTATAACGGTTTCGTGTATGGTTAGTGGCGGATTTTATAGCTCTTAATTTTCATTTTAGCACTGTCTTTGATTAAATGCAATATATTGAATTTCAGCGATTAACCGCCATTAACTATACACTGTGTTATGGCCAGTTTTTAAATCTTTTATTCATATTTCTCATTTTATTGATGATATCATTGAAGGATATTTCATAATTACTTGGTCTTGATTTTTTTATTTCTAAAACTTGAATACTTTTTTTGTTGTTCTCATATTTTTTGTTTTCAAATCTTAACCCTTCTACTTCTCTTGGTTTTGGTTTGGAAAGTCTAGTATAATTCCTTTTCAAACCTATTACGATAACTCCGGGTTTTAAATCTTTTAATGATGTATTATAAAAATATTCTAATAAATAGGAAATCCCCTTTAAAAAGGAAATCGAAGAAAATGCCTTTGCAATAATTGAAGTCTCCTTTATTTTTGTTGATTTTAATTCTATAAATAGAATGTAATCTTGTGAAATAAGAACCACATCAACCCCTTTATTGATACCTTTATTATTTTTACTATTATAATTATTACTAATTAAAGGTTTTTTATCCAATTTAAAAGCAATAATATTTTTACTATCAATATCTTTAATAAAAACTTTTTTTAAAGATTTATTATTCCCTTTGTTCTCATTTTCTTTAATCTCAAACTTCCTGTCAACACTTAATATAATATCCTTTGAAATTATGTCTCTAATACTCTCTAACATTATTCTTCATTTATTTTGTTAAAAAGTTCTTCTGAAATATTGTTAATACTATCAATAGTTTCATCAAAATTTGTTCTCTTTAATCCAAATTCATCTGTTTCTATGTTAATGAAACTATTATTCTCTGCAATATAAAACCTTAGTTTATTAGGATTGATATATTCGTATTCTCCATATTTGTATTTTTTGATAAACTCAGATTTATTTTTTAAGTTGTTTATCATTATTAAGTTGTTAATTTCCTTTACAATATAATCACTATGGGTTGTGATTAAAACTTTAATTCCTAAGTTGACCAGTGAACTTAATATTCGAACAAATTTTACTTGAAGTTCTGGGTGAAGATTAAGTTCAGGCTCGTCAATTATTAAAATATCATTTTTTGATGCAATATGTTTTAAGTAAATATAAAAATCTAGTAAGGACCTAGTAGATGATGATGATAAATAAAGTGGTAATAATCCTTTTATTTTCCTTCCTTCTTTATATGTTATGAAGTAATCTTTTTTATTACCATCTTTGTTTATCTTAAAACTTACACCAGATAATGATTTTATAAATTCTTTAATAATATCAGGATGTTCCTTATAGAGAAAACTATTATTTTTTATAGTAAACTCTTTATCTCTTACTCTTTCAATACTATCTTGTATTGGCTTAGAGTATCTATCAAATAC
>JALWLE010000146.1 GCA_026996605.1 Flavobacteriales bacterium | reverse complement strand
AAAATCTTTTAACTTATGATTTTGTAAAAGAAAGAGTGGAAGATGGCAGACTTAATTTGCTTGGATGGTATTATATAATCGAAAGCGGAGAGGTTTTTAATTATAATTTTGAAACGAAAGAGTTTGAACTTATAAATTAAAAGTCCTTATTGAAGGACTTTTCTCGCATTGATAGGTTGCGTTGGTCTGTTGTTTTTACCCATGATGTCAGAAAAGATTTTTAACTGTTCTTTTGACATTTCTACTGGTTCTTTATAAACATACCATCTTACGCCTTCTGTACAAGGAGGTGTGGTAAGTGAACCGCTGAATCTGTAATAATCTCTGTTTTTTGGAAGTAATTCAGACGGATTAAGATATGCTTTTATTGTTTTTTCTTTTCCTACTGTTTTACAGAGTGAATTTTGGAATTTTTTAAGCGCTTTATTTTCTTTTCCAACTTTAAACATTACTCCTATAACAGCAATTTCACCGTTTTTACTTATATGTACAAGATGTGCTTCCATTGGATAGTTTTTACCTTCAACTGTATTTTCACTCGGTGTGTGGAAGTGAAATTGTTTTAATTCAAATTTTTTTCCGTCAACATATAAGTAAGAACCGTTGTTTATTGAAACTTTTATTGTATGTCCGTTATTTACAACATATTTGGCCTTTGAATTGTATTCCAGTTTCAAAGGTTTTAAACATGCTTTTATAAGATCTTTTTTATTTATGTCTATTGGTGACTGGTTTTTGCCGATTTTACACATTAAAAATTTTTTATTCAAATTTCCCCAGTATTTTGGTCCGGTATGTCCTTCATAAGACCAGTTTACAGACGATGCGAATGCAAAAGAACTTAATATTGCAATTGAAGTAAGAAGTTTTTTCATTGTTATTCCTTTTTTTTATAATTATAAATAACTTATAAAAAGATTGTAAAAAAAAATTCTATTATAAGAAAATATTATTAGAAAAAAATTATTATTTGATTTTTATTATGTAGTTGTAAATTTAATTATAAGTTAATGAAGTTTAGTATTATCTGTTTTTTCTAAAATAATTCTCAACACCCTCAGCAATTCCTTTTGCAAGACGGCTTTGATATGAAGGATCAAAAAGTCTTTTTGCCTCTGTCGGATTTGTTAAATATCCTGTTTCTATCAAAACAGCAGGCATCTGTGTCCCTACTAATACCCAAAAAGGAGCGGGTCTTACTCCTCCGTCTTTTACATTGGAATATTTGCTTCTTAATGATTTTAAAATAGAGCTTTGCACATCTATTGCAAATTTATTTGACGCAATTATTCTGTCTCTGTTTAAAAAATTAAGAATTACCCTCTGGTCAAGATAATTAAGACCTCTTATTTCTTTGTTTTCTATTCGTGCCACTCTTATTGCCCTGGAACTTCTTGTAGGTGAAAGGAAATATGTTTCAATTCCGTGAGGTGAATATGTGTGTTTTGGAGCAATATTGCAATGAATGGAAATAAATAAGTCTGCATGTTTTTTGTTTGCAAAGTGTGTTCTCCATTTAAGCTCGCGGAAAATATCTGTTGAACGGGTAAGATATACAATAAATCCTTTTTGCTGTAAATATTTTTTTATTTTTTTTGCAATTTGCAAGACAGCATTTTTTTCCATTCTTCCCCCGATTCCTACACCTCCACTGTCTTTTCCACCGTGTCCGGGGTCAATTACTATGATTTTTTTCCTTGTAAAAATTGGAGGATAGGTTTTTTGTTTTTTTGTAAGGGTGTTTTTATATATATGTTTTTGATTTTTAAAAAGTATGTGATTTTTATTTTTTAAAGGTGTGACAATAAGTCTGTTTTTTTCTTTTTTTATATTCAGCTTTACCGGTTTATTTGAATAATAGACAATCCTTACTATATTTTTTCTAAACTGTGCAATTTTAAGTTTTAAATTTTTGTTTATTATTTTTTTAATATACGGTTTTGGGGTTATTGCGTGTAAGTCAATTACT
>JALWLE010000145.1 GCA_026996605.1 Flavobacteriales bacterium | reverse complement strand
CTCTTAAATCGCTCGGCCGGTCAATTTAAACTTATAAGGCCATGCATGAAAGGTGGAGGAGCCGTTTTATATCCAATTTCAGGAGGGCCATAGGTGCCAATGTGGGGGCCCTCTTCAATGACCCCTGGGCCATATTATTTCTCTTTACGGTCTTCGTTCTGCTGGCAATTTCTGGAAGCTGGATTTCCGATGGATTGTTCCTTGCATTGTTCGATGGCCGTATAACCGAGGGAATGGCCATGGTTTTAATTTCGGTAACCATCTTGCTGGTTCTCGGGGTTGCTATCAAAAATGTGGTAACGGATGTACATTTCGAAGTGGAGTCCAGAAAACCCAGAAATGTGAAGGTACTCGTTCTATTCTTAAGTCCGCCGGGCAGGGGTCTGTCAGAGATTATCGATGAAATTTATAAATTTGAGGATTTCGAGGGAAAGCGACTCTCCTGGGAGATGCCGGCCTATGCCATAAAGTACCATGCGGATGCCGGGACTCTGGAGAAAGTCGAGGTCATAACCTTTATGGACACGGATGAGCAGTTCGAGAAATTCAGGGACCTTATCGGGCGATTGTTCCCCAACTCCAGTTTTTCCATGGAAGCCCATCGGGTATCCGATTCCGAAGATGTCAGAGAAATGTACGAAGTCCTGGAAAGTATCTTTAAGGAACTGGGCGGGAAGTACAAGGATTCGGAAATAATCATAGATGTGACAGGGGGAAAGAAGCCGGCCACTATCGCCGGAATACTGGCAAGCGTTTATCACTTTACGGAGGTGCAATACGTATCCACCACGACCAAGGAGGTCAAATCCTATTACGTGGAACCGGCCACATGATTTAGTCTATATCACCTCCGAAGAGGCGCCGGACATCCAGTATATTCACATCGATGCTTATGAGTTCCTTCTTCTCATCCTGAGTGAAGTATTCAACCTGTCGGCCATCTCTCACAGCGGATATAATAAGGGCTGCTGTAACGGCGGAGGTGCCTGGCGAAATCATAAATGAAATGTCCCTGTCGGTGTAACCTTCCTGAAAAATCTTTTTCAGAGCATTTTTTATGCAATCGAGAATTTCCTGGTAATTGTTGAAATCGGCAGGACCTATCATCTGAAAAGTGGGACTGTCTTTCCTCGGGATAGCACCTTTTAAGGTGCAAACGAAATCTTTATAATACCTATCGCTTCCGTTTTTGCTTACCAGAATTAGAACCTTTTCAACCGTTCCCAGGTGATAGGCTATATATCTGGCAGGTAATTCTAAGTTAGTATTGCAATTTTTCAGCATGTTTTTGCAGTTCTCGTCGTGATTTTGTTTTGACAGCTTTTCTAATATTATGCATCTCATCAATTCCCAATAATCATTGCAATATTGTTTGCTGTGCGATCCGGATTTGGGGTTAATTTTGGGGATAGATAGCGCAAATATCAGGATTTTCTTCTTCTCCGGAACCCTCTTTACATGTCTTCCTCTGGGGACTGAGGTCATGAGCATGAACAGCATGAGTATATTGAAGAACATGAGGGCGGAAGACGCTGCTGCCCAGTATATTCCTTCTCTCAGGTAATCCGTAATCCAGCCTATGAGGACCAGTTCCAGAATAAGGGCTGTCAAACCGAAGACCGTTCCTATGTTTCCTCCCAGAACATCGCGAATCATTTTTCTGAAATTCGTATCCGGTTTCTTCGAGTACATGAGACCAATTAATATCAAAAAAATCAGTATATTAAGCATTATGGATATCCATGGTACCGGTAGATATTTCTCTATAATTTCACCGAGGAGCATATAGCCAGAAGGCTCGGGATCTGCTCTTTTAAGCATAAGCATAAGGGGAAGGGAAGAAATAAGCAGTATAAGGCCCTTTCTAACTTCCAGGCGCTTTAACCATCTCAATATGACGCTCATGGTCCTGCTGCTTGCCTTAATAAATTCTTTCTATCAAATCGTATTTCCCGAGGGTGTTTAGAAAATTCCCGATTACA
>JALWLE010000144.1 GCA_026996605.1 Flavobacteriales bacterium | reverse complement strand
TGCAATAGAACACGCTTCATACGAAATACCTTCTTCCAAATCCCCATCCCCGCAAAAACACCATACTTTATGGTCAATTTCAGGGAATTTTCTTGAAATAAACTTTTTAGCCATTGCAAAGCCTACAGCATTTGCCACCCCTTGTCCAAGAGGCCCGGTAGTTACTTCTATACCCGGAGTATGCCTAAATTCGGGATGTCCAGGAGTAATGCTGCCAAGTTGTCTGAAATTTTTCAAATCATCCATAGAAATATCATATCCCCACAGATAAAGCATAGAATAAATAAGAGGCGTAGCATGTCCGCCTGAGAATACAACTCTGTCTCTATTGATGAAGTTAGGATTGTGGGGCGTGAGTCTTACAATATCGCTGAATTCAACAAAAATATCAGCCATACCAAGAGCCGCACCCGGATGTCCTGAATTTGCTTTTTGCACCATATCAGCCGCTAAAAACCTAATTGTATCCGCCATTTTTTTCTTCATTTCCAAGTTCATAGATCTTCCTTTATTAAATTTTGTATTATCTTTTTTAATTCTGGTAATTTTTCAAAAACTGTATTCCAAATTGTTAAAAAATCAATTCCAAAATATCCATGTGATATCATATTTCTAAAGTCTATCACTCTTCTCCAAGGATATTTTGGATATTTCTCTTTTAAATCATTATAAATATTTTTCGTGGCTTCTCCTATGATTTCAAATTCTCTAATTACCGCCTGATAAGTTTTTCTATCGCTTTTAAATTCTTCAAACTCAATATATTTAATATAATCTTCAATAGCATTTATAGATTCTAATATATCCTCTAAAAAAAGATTTTTATCTCTTTCACACATTAATTAAATCCTTATAAATATACGGTTTTAACCTCTCTCTTATCATTTCTTTTGTTGCTAAATCTATTTTTCTTTTAAATTTTCTCTCAAACAATTCTTTAATATCAAAGTAATTATCAAAAGTATGAAACTTAGGAGAAAGAAACTCTATCATCAAATCTATATCACTGCTTGGAGTATCCTCTCCTCTTGCCACTGAACCAAAAAGCCAGATTTCCTTAATACCGTATTTTTCCCTAAAAACTTTTTTATTTTCCCTTAAAAAATTCAACACTTCATTTTTAATTGACATTTTTATGCCTGTATAAATATTTTTTAAGAAGTTTATTAAGCTCATTTTTTAAATTTTCATCAAAACCTTCAAGTTCTTTTTCAATTTCACCTGCCAGTCTGTCGGCTTTTTTTACTGCCTCTTCTTTGCCAAGAAGCGTTACAAAAGTATTTTTATTCTCATCCACTCCACTGCTTTTACCGGTTTTACTTTCATCAAGCAAATCAAGCAAATCATCCTGAATTTGAAATAACAGTCCAAGTTTGAGTCCGAAATCATATAATTTTTGAGCCAAATCATATTTGTTTACAATAACAGCCCCCATTTTCAGACTTGCCGCTATGAGTTTTCCTGTTTTGTTAAGATGCAAAAATTTAAGTTCATCAAGATTTAATTTTTTATTTTCAAAATAACAGTCAATCGCCTGACCTAAAACCATTCCGTTTGGTCCAGCGTTTTCTGATAAAGTCTTAATTAGTTCTATTTTTGTATCGTTATGCATTGGCGATTTGCTTAAAACTTCAAAAGCATAAGTATTTAAAGCATCTCCCGCTAAAACAGCCGTAACCTCGTCATATGTTACATGAAGAGTCGGATGTCCTCTTCTAAGAGAGGCATTATCCATTACAGGCAAATCGTCATGAATAAGCGAATATGTATGAATAAGTTCAATTGCAAAAGCCGCATATTTTGCATTATCTATTAAAAGCGGATTATACGCTTTAACGACTGATAATAAAAGCTCGGGTCTGAATCTTTTACCTCCTGCTAAAAGCATCTCATTTAATGCTTTTTCAAAAAAAGGATGAAAAGATTCTGCTTTTATTAAATTCTCTTTTATAAACTCTTCCATCTATTTCCTTAAAGGTATATCAATTTTTATTCCGTTATTTTCAAGT
>JALWLE010000143.1 GCA_026996605.1 Flavobacteriales bacterium | reverse complement strand
ACATCTCAATCAACATACGGTATAAAAAATCACCGTCGGTTGTTTCTTGCACTACAAATATCCGAAGATTTTTCTTATCTTTGAACATCAAATGTAAAAAAGTCCGAATTATAGGGGGTTAAACCAACATAATACAATAAAACTTACAAAACCAAAGAAAAACCCAATTGTAAGCCGAAACCATTGGTAGAAACAGAGCCGGATAGTGTGTAATAACCGGACGAGACATTATATGTGACATTAGAATGTGTATAAATGATACCGGCATCTACTGCAATATTTTTGTTAAGAAAAAAGGAACTCCCCAAAGCGGCATTAAACAAAAATCCGTCTGCATCAAGCTTTAAAAAATCTACATAGCCCACACCGGCTTCAAAGAACGGGATAATTTTGTTTTTTGAATTAAAATAATAACGCATTTGCGGTCCTATGACTAAATAATAACGCTTGTCATAGTTAAATTCTAAAAAATCATTATACCGATAACTGACAAACGCTCCAATACCAAAATTGTTAGAAGTCAGATACATGGCATTTAGGTCTCCTGAAAAGAAACTTTCGCCTTTTTGTCCGGATTCGTCACTGTTGAGAATGTATTGAAAATTAAAATTAGAACTCGACAAACCCACTAAAAAATGTCCTTTTAAATTGGCTTGAATGTTATCTTGAGACGCTTGTCCCCATAGAGTAAGGCTTAAAAGTGAGAAACTGATAAAAATATATTTTTTCATGATATGTTTTTTTAATGAAAATTATGTAATAAGTTTTCTAATAATTAAAAAAAGATAGAAAAACCAATATTAAAATTTAGTTGAGAAGTATTTAATCCGGTTTTAGCAGATAAATAATTTGGATCATTTGCATCAAACTCATAAACCAAATTAAAATTTTCATCATAAGTTTTATTCTGATATTGTAATACTGCTTGCACTGCTATATAATTATTGAGAAAATAAGAGACACCGGCACCTAAATTCCAATCATAACCCTTTCTTGAAAAAAAATAATTTTCTTCCTTATAATATCCCCCCGAAGCAGAAATAAAAGGTGCCAAGTCAGAAGCGGACTTAAAATAATAATTGATCTTGGGTCCAACACCAAAATGCTTGGTTGTTGTATTGGAATAGGCACTAACCAAATTCAAATCGGTATATAAGCCGACTTGTAGTTGATCGGTTACCAAATAGCCGGCATCAAAACCTAAAATAAAGGTAGTTGATTTATAAGAATTATTAGCATAATATCCTTGATTATCAGAACTTTTAGAATTTGAACTAACGAATCCCAATCCATTGGAACTAATCCCGAAACTAAAATGTCCTTTGTTTAGATGACCGGTATTAGTTTGTGTCGTTTCTTGCGCTTGGATCCCGAACCATACCAAACTAAAAAGTAAAATAAGTTTTGATTTCATCTGTTTATTTTTTTATTTTAACATTAATGTCAGATGTAACCTTTGATGATTAAAATAATCATTTCTTTGTGTGTTTAATAATTATTTTAATCATGTCGGTTTCATTATTTGATATTTTTATTAACAACAAATTTAGAAAAATATCAACAAAAAAAAAAAATCTTTAAATATGCTATATGAAAAATCATGTAGTAGCTAAGTTGCTCCTATTCCTATAATATCCTTTACTTTATTTTATAATCAATTTCAAAAATAAGCCAGCGCCCGGGCATTTTGATATAAGACAAATCATTATAGGTCGTATTGAATATATTCTCAATACTGACACCTAAACGGGTTTTGTTAATAGTCTTAGTCCATTTCATATTGGCTAGCCAATAAGGTTTGTAATCAAACAGCCGGTATTGCTCATTGGTATAGTCTAAATATTGCCCGTTCCGGTTTTTATAAACAGCTGTCCAAGTCATTTCGCTATCGAAGTAAAAATGATGTGATACGAGCAAATTGGCTTTGTGTTTAAGGTAATCCAAAGCATATTTCGAAATAAAACTTTGATTTTGGTCTTTGGTCATATTCAAATATGCATAAGATAAGCGAATTTTTTTAAATACACTCTTCTTAAAACGATGTGTAGCATTAAATTCCATACCGAAAGTTTGCAGTCCGGTCAAATTTTGCGGTTGCCATTTGTCAGCCGGATGATATTTGATCCAATCTATCGTGTTTTGTGATTGTCTTAAAAAAATATTGACACCTATATTATTTTGTGCGTTTATAAATTTAGTACCGGCTTCATAAGTTACTGCCGTTTCAGGTTTTAAATTAGGATTACCGATATTAACCGGTCCTTGATAATACAAATCGGTAAAAGTAGGTAAACGAGACGCCGTGCTGACATTAATATAATGTATCCAATACCGTTGCCGGTAACTGAGATAGCCGCCACCGTTTAGTTGCCAATTATAATGCTTTTCATATAATAAATTCAATCCTAATCCGACTTCAAAATGTGACCATTTTTTTGACTGATTGAGTTGCGCTTCAATATATGTACGTTCATCCGATTTGGTATAAGTAGTTCTATCATTGATTACAATTGGTTTGGATAATAATTTCCCTAACTTATTACTCCAAATATGTTCGTTTCGAAGCGCCATATTAAAATAAGTATTCCCCCATTTTGACAAAAACCGTCCTTGTATTTGTCCGCCCAATTGTTGCGTTTTATGGTAATTATGTCCGGGATAATACACGTGCGGTGCATATTGAGCGGTATCTTTATCGTGGATAAAATAGCCGTTTTTGTAAGCATAAACACTTTCTCTAAACAATTGAAACTCATCAAAATGCAATTTATAAAACAACACAGGCTGCCAAGTCACTTTTTTTCCGAAACGCGTTGATAAGCTTGCAAAATAGCCATATGTTTTTTCAAATTGCCAAGGATATTTGGAAGTATAAAAACTATTGGCACCAAAATCTTTTTGTTGATAGCCTGCTTGTAAATCTACCGGATGTTTGGGGTCATTATATTTCAAATGCACAAAATCTTTGATGCTGTAAAAATCTGTGTTATTGATACTGTCTTTAGTTAAGTAACCGGTAGAACGTTGGTAAGTAAAACCATTGTAAACCGAAATTTTACCGGAAGTGTGTGCCAAATCGAAATCGGTTTTCAGATATCCGAATTGTCCTATTTTTAACGCGGAATGTGCTTGTTCTTTTTCCGGATTTTTGGTGATAATGTTGATAGCACCACTATAGGCATTGACCCCGAAATGTTGTCCCGATGCCCCTTCTAAAATCTCAATATGGTCAATCATGCTGACATCAACCGGTAAATCCAAATTATGGTGTCCTGACTGTGGGTTATTGACTTTAACGCCATTAAGTAAGATTAAAACTTGATCGAAATTTCCACCTCGAATGCTCAAATCGGACTGTACGCCTTTACTACCGCGCATACGTACATCAACCCCTGCAATCAGGTTTAACAAATCATCTAAGCTTTCTATTCCTGCAGTTTGTTTAGGACTTATATTAATGATTTTTGCTTTTTTATATAATTTACCGGAAATTCTATTATTCCCGAATGATGCTATAGTTACCGTATCCAGTTTTTGTTGTTCAAATTTCGGTGCATTTTGAGCTTTAATAAAATAAAATGTCGTTAATAAAAGGAAGCTGAAAATATATCTACGCATTTATTGTTTTTTTGGGCGGCAAGATAAAAACTTTTTGATTGGTAAAAGTGAAATTTTAGTAAAAAAAATTATTGGCCGGAATATAAAGCACGTTTTTTTAAACTATATAAGATAAAGGTCGAAACGAGAATTTGTGCGTAAACTAAAATTTTTTGTGAAATTGTTTTGAGTTTTAAAAGTGTCTCGAATTCTAACCCTGCATTTTTAATAAAAAATATTAAAATAATTCTAAAAATAAATAAAAAAACAATAAGTAGTGTTAAATAAAAAATAAGTGGAAATTTTGCTTTATTGATAAAAATAATTAATAACAATTCAGCCAAAAAAAAACTATAAAAAGCCAACATACCAACACTAATATGTTGTTTTAAATATAAATCTACAGGATAATAACCTACTAGCATATATCCTAATCCGGATAAAATACCTAAAATTATTATTGATTTTTTAACCCTATTTTTTTTGACTAAAGAACCAACTAAATAAAAATATAAAGCAGTGCCAATTCCGACTAACCACATAGATGAAGCGTAAAAAAAACTAAATGGATTCTTGTTTTCATTAAAATAAAAAACTCTTCCTAAATCACTGAGATAATTTAAGTTCCATACATAATTGGTAGCATCATTATTAATAAAATTACCACCGGTATAAAGAAGTATTAAAATAATAGTTATAAAAAAATATTGTAATAAAATAAAAATCGTAATATCAATCAGATTTTTTCTAAAAAATTTCATAATAAAACTAAAAATTTCGGCTTACGAAGATAATAAAATTTCCGCAGCTTCAAAAGCAGTTATCTCTTTTTTTTCTAATTTTTCAAGCAGTTTTTTTAATTTTTGATAAACTTTGGGTTTTTTATAAAAATTATCTTTAATTGTCTGATTAACTGTTTCGTACAACCAATATTCATTTTGTTTTAACCTGTTTTTTTCAAAAAAACCATTCTTTTTAGTCAATTGAATAAACTTATTAATGTTATCAGCAATTTGGTCAATACCTTGATGATTTAAAGCGCTTGCTAATAAAACTTTTGGTAGCCAGCCGCTTGGTTTTGGCGGATAGTAATGTAAAGCGGTTTGAAAAGCTTTTTGAGCCAAACGGGCTTGATTCATATTGTCTCCTTCTGCTTTATTGATAACGATCATATCCGCCATTTCTATAATACCGCGTTTGATACCTTGTAATTCATCACCCGCTCCGGCTAGTTTTAGCAATAAGAAAAAATCAACCATAGAATGCGCAATAGTTTCCGATTGTCCTACCCCTACCGTTTCAATAATAATGCGATCAAATCCGGCAGCTTCGCAAAGCAAAATAGTTTCACGGGTTTTACGCGCTACACCTCCCAAATTATTACCCGAAGGACTGGGGCGGATAAAAGCATTGGGGTCCCTACCTAAAGTTTCCATGCGTGTTTTATCACCTAAAATACTTCCTTTTGATATGCTACTACTAGGGTCCACTGCTAAAACAGCAACTTTATGTCCTTGTTTAGTATATAATTTTCCCAGACTTTCTATAAAAGTACTTTTCCCGACTCCCGGCACACCGGTAATACCTATTCTAACGGAATTTTCACTATATGGTAAACATTTTTTAACGATTTGTTGCCCTAAATTAAAGTGTTTTGGATGTTGACTCTCTATCAAAGTTATAGCCTTGCTCAAGGCAATTTTATCTCCGGATAGTAACTGTTCAACCAGTTTATTTACCTTAGGTAAAGATCGTTTTTTTGACATCTTGTCAATCAATGACCGGTTAAGCCGTGGCGTATCATCTACCCCTTTGATTTCTTGTAGAGCTGATTTTTTATCCGGTTTTTTCATACAGATGCTAAAATTACAATAATCCGCTTAAAAAAACAAAAAGTCCTTTTATTGATTGTTCTCTCGACTTATATGGATGATGTTTATTAGATAGGTTATTTTTAAAAAGAAAATAGTTGTTTTTGTTTCAATAAATTAATTGATTGTGCCCGTACAAAATAACAAATAGTCAAATAAATAGTTAATTATTTTTTCATCTGTTTATTTTTTATTTTAACATTTTGGTTTCCGACTATTGTCGGGATAACCTTTGATGATTAAAATAATTACTTTCCCCGACAAAAGTAGGGCAGGCTTTATGTGTTTAATAATTTTTTAAATCATGTCGGTTTCAACTTAATACTCCACTCGAAAACAAAGGTACAAACCAAATCGTCGGCTTCATCGTAGGCATTTGCGGTGAGTTCAAATTGAACGCCTTCTCCGGTTTGCACGGTTTTAGCAATTTTACCGTCAATTAATTTTCCTTCGTTACAAATAAAATGAATACGACCTTTAGCCTTTTTGGTAAATTTTGCTTGTGTTCCGGTAACCAACATTGAAATATGTTTGCCGGCATCTTGTATTTTTTTCATGACCAAAATACCGGTTGATAATTCAGCACCCATTGCCAAAACGGCAAAATACATGGAATTAAACGGATTTTGATTAATCCAGTGATGTTTAGCGGTTACAACAGCTTCAGTATTATTGATACTTTTAAGCCGGATACCTGAAATCCATGCAATTGGTAATTTAAAAAATAGAAAACGGTTGATATGTTTAGGAGTGAATTTCATTATTAAGTTCTACTTTACATTGAGAAAATATTATTGATTTACTATTTATTTTAGAAGAAGTCACAGTTTCAGTTATCATTATCTTACCAACTTCCAGTAGCACCGCCACCGCCGAAACCGCCGCCGCCAAAACCACCGCTAAAGCCGCCGCCCCAGGAGCTACCGCCGCCACCAAAACTGCCACCACCCCAAGAGCTGGTGCCACTGTCGGTAAAAATGATGGGACCACCGCCCGACGAGCGCCAAGAACCGCCACCGGAATTGCCGCCTTTGGAAAAGATAGATAAGAGAAAAATAAGCAGAATAATGCCTAAAATTATCCAAAAAATATAATCCCCCGAATCTTGATTTTTTGGTAAATCATTTTTGTATTCATCTTTCATCACTTTGATGATGGCATCAATAGCATTGGACAAGCCCTTATAAAAATTACCTTGTCTGAAATAGGGAATTATCTCGTTTTCGATAATGCGGCGTGATAAAGCATCGGTCAGCAAATGTTCAACGCCGTAACCGGTGCGAATGGTTATTTTATGATCGTCTTTTGAGACCAAAATAAAAACCCCATTACCTTTATCTTTTTGCCCGATACCCCATTTATGTGCCCATTCGGTAGCGTATAATGAGATATCGTCATTGAGTTTTTTGATAGTGGCTATAACAATTTGCGTCGAAGTGGAATCGTAATATTTACTGATTTTAGTTTCGAGCATCCGGCGTTCTTCCGGTGATAAGAGTTTGGCGTAATCATATACCGAATGTGCTTTTTGTGTATCTTCAGATGGTTTGGCAGGCAATCCGTCCGCTTCTATTTTTAAAGGTTTTATATCTTGTGATAAAAGATTTTGTACACCAAGACCAAACACAAGCGTCCATAAAAATAACCTTAAAAATTTAGATAACATTGGTTTCACAAGAAAAGTTTAATGTTTAGAGATTTCATCCGGTAATTCATTGACATCATCGTTTTGATATGGAAAATATTGTTTAAGTTGTTCGCCGACTTTTAAGACGCCTTGTTCCAGCGCATCGGCATATTTACCTTGCTTAAAGCCGCCGGTAACAATTTTAGTGATTGCTTCCCAAAAATCTTTCGGTACTACTTTATTAATGCCTTCATCGGCAACGATGCTAAACATCCGGTGATTAATATCGATATAAAACAACACACCGTTTGCTTGTTTGGTTTCTCGCATACCGATAGCTTCAAAGACTTGCCATACATAATTTAATGTCGGCTTATCTTTGTTTTTAGATTCCAGATGTACACGAATTTCCCCCGAAGTGTTTTTTTCGGCTTGTCTGATAGCATTAACGATACGCTGTTCTTCTTCAGGTGTAAAAAAATCTTCCGGATTCATGGTTAAAATTCAACTTTAGGGGCTTTTTCAGCGCCTTTTTCACTTTGGAATCTAGCCATTTCTTTAAAACCAAACATGCCGGATAACATATTTCCGGGAAATTTTTTGATATGTTTATTAAACTTATTGACGGCATCATTGTAGCGGTCTCTTTCTACTTTGATACGGTTTTCGGTACCTTCCAATTGGCTTTGCAGTTCCAAGAAATGTTTATCGGCTTTGAGTTCGGGATATTTTTCAACTGTGAACAATAAACGGCTGAGCGCCCCGCTCAAACCTTGTTGGGCTTGTTGGAATTTTGCCAATTGCTCGGGCGTAATATTAGCCGGATCGATTTTAGTTTGTGTAGCAGCTGCTCTGGCTTTGATAACCGCTTCCAAAGTTTCTTTTTCATGTTTTGCATAACCTTTGACAGTATTAACCAAATTGGGAATTAAATCAGCCCGTCGTTGGTACGCACTTTCTACTTTTGACCAAGCGGTTTTGGCATTTTCTTGATATTCAATACCGGTGTTATAAAATCCAACAAAAAATTGGTATAACAAAAAACCGATAACAAATAGAAAGCCTAAAATTCCTAGTAACTTTTTCATAAAAAAATTATTTATTAAATGTTTTGGTAAAAATAATAAAAAAATTGATACAGATAAACAGTTTAAGTGTATAACGAGTATGGTTGTGTTTTGTTACTTTTGATAGTTGAATCTATCCCATCTCTTTGAGTTTTAGACCGAATAAATAATTTAAAAAATCTATGTAAATTTGTTACTTGCGTAAAATAATTCAAAGTGAAAAGTAAGGTGTCACACCAAAAAAATATCATTTTCTCAAATTGCAAGCAGAAACAAGGTATGAAGCAAGGAACGAATATCAAAAAAACAAGTATTCTATGAAGTATAATAAATCCTCAATTCCTCGAATTAGAAGCATAAGGATTATCTGATGCAATAAGCATTCATAAAAGAGTAAAATAATATATGAAGCATAATAAATCCTTATTTCCTCAAATAATCATTAAATTTGCAATTAAACTGACTAACTAAACACAAACATACTTATAATAATATGAGAACAATTTTTTCTGTAATTTTAATATTTATTTTAAATACAATATTTGCACAACAACTACATCCGTTATATAAAAACAAGCAGCAATTACAATGGGTTGATTCGCTTTACAATCAAATGAGTTTGGATGAGAAAATCGGTCAGTTGTTTATGCCCTATATCGCTTCGGACAACACATCTGAAAACAAAGCTAAAATCAAGAGTTTATTAGATAGCTTGTATATCGGAAATTTCTTTTTTCTGAAAGGACATCCTTTTGATGAACAGGCTTTGAACAATTTTATCCAACTCAATGCCAAATATCCGGTCATTACGGCTATTGATGCCGAATGGGGCTTGGCAATGCGCTTGGATTCAACTGCCCGTTTTCCTTGGAATATGACTTTGGGTGCCATTCAAAATGACAGTATTATTTATGAGATAGGACGGCGTATAGGACAGCAAACACGTAATGTCGGTTTTCAAATGAATTTTTCGCCGGTGGTGGACATCAATACCAATCCGGATAATCCGATTATTGGGAACCGGTCTTTTGGTGAAGACAAAAATAATGTCGCAAGAAAAGGCTATATGATGATGCGGGGGTTGCAAGAATATGATATTTTAACAACTGCCAAGCATTTTCCCGGACATGGTGATACCAGTCAAGACAGTCATAAAACTTTGCCGTCGGTTAATTTTGATTATCAACGCATCCAAGAAGTGGAATTGTATCCGTATAAAAAACTGATACCTAAAGGATTGACAGGGGTTATGGTGGCGCATTTAAAAATTCCGGCACTGGAGTTTCTCGGTTATCCGACTACGCTATCGCATCGCGTAGTGACCGATTTGTTGAAACGGAATTTGGGGTTTGAAGGACTTATTATCACTGATGCCATGAGTATGAAAGGCGTTGCGGCTTATGTACCGTCCGGTGATGCCGATTTGCAAGCATTTTTGGCCGGTAATGATATTTTGTTGGGAACGATAGATTTGAAAAAAGCCGTTCGTCAATTAAAAGAAGCTTATCAAAAAGGTATTATATCGGAAAAAAGATTGGCATATTCGGTCAAAAAAATCTTAATGGCTAAATATTGGGCGGGTTTACAACATTGGCACCCGCAACATCAAAAAGCTTATTATCCTACTTTAATAGACTCATTGCTTAATCAAAAAGCTTTTGCCAATGCCATTACATTGATTAAAAATGATGATAAGTTTTTGCCGATAAAAAATGTCGCTCAAAAAATAGCTTTTGTACCTGTGGGGGAAGCTGATTATAGAACTTTTGATAAATATTTGAATAAATATACAAAAGTGGATTTGGTTCAGATTAATGATACTGCTGATGTTGAAAAATCTTTAAAAAATTATGATTTGGTCATAGTCGGTGTACATAAATCATCTGCAAATCCTTGGAAATCTTATAAATTATCGTCCAAAGAAAAAACGATTATCAAAAAAATAGCTACTTACAAGCCGACTGTTTTAGATGTGTTTACATCGCCTTATGCTTTGATTGGTTGGGTTAATGATTTGCCGGCAAAAGCCATTGTGGTTTCGTATCAGAATGATTGGTATGCTCAAGAATTGTCACCGCAGATGATATTTGGTGCCTTGCCGTTTAAAGGGAAACTGCCGGTGAGTATTAGCAGGAAATATCCGGTGAATACCGGTATTATGACACAAGATATCAAACGCTTGTCTTATGGATTTCCGGAAGAAGTCGGTATGGATAGCCGCAAATTGCAACGGGTAGATTCGTTGATGCAATTTATGTTAGACACTATGGCGGCACCGGGTGGCGTGGTGTTAGCTGCCAGAAACGGTAAAGTCATTTTTGAAAAAGCTTACGGCTATCAAACTTATGATAAAAAACGCCCCGTAAAAGTGACCGATATTTACGGATTGGCATCGGTTACCAAAGTGATGGCGGCAACCACTTTGATGATGTATGCTTATGATCGGAAAATGTTTAAATTAGATGATAAACTCGGCAATTTAATGCCACTGCTTAAAGGTAGCAACAAAGATACGATTTTGGTCAAAGAAGCTTTGTCGCATTATGCCAAAATCAAATCGTGGATTCCGTTCTATTTGGAAACGATTGACCCTAAAACCAAGATGCCGATGCGTAAATATTATCGCAGAAAACCGGATAAACTTTACAATATCGAAGTAGCTAAAAATATGTATTTGCGTCGGGATTATCTCAATCATATTTGGGACACTATTGCCAAAGTGCCGCAATATGAAAAGTTGAGATATGTTTATAGCGGTTTGCCTTTTTATTTGTTTAAGAAATTTATCGAAGATAAAACCGGTGTGGGGATGGACAAATTACTTGATTCCTTGTTTTACAATCCGCTTGGAGCTACTACTTTAACTTATAATCCGTTGAAAAAATTTCCGATTGAGCGTATTGCGCCGGCAGAGAATGATACCTATTGGCGACATCAAATAGTGCGCGGATATGTACACGATATGGGTGCTGCGATGCTCAATGGTGTTTCGGGTAATGCCGGTTTGTTTGGCAACGCTAACGATTTGGCCAAAGCATTGCAGATGCATCTCAACAAAGGATTTTACGGTGGCAGACGTTTTATTTCAGATACGACGGAAATGGTATTTAACAAGCGCTATTTTGCCAAGGATAGTGTGCGGCGCGGCTTAGGCTGGGACAAGCCACAGTTTAAGGATGTCCCCGGTCCGACCTTTGAAGAAATTTCACCCGAAAGTTTCGGGCATCAAGGTTTTACGGGGACTATGGTTTGGGCAGACCCCGAAGAGCAAATCGTTTATATATTTCTGTCTAACCGGACTTTTCCGACTATGAAAAACAGGTTATTATACAAGTTGAATATTCGAAGCGAAGTACAACGTCGTATTTATGAAGCGATTAAACACCCGAAGCACGATTATCGGTATCACAAAGGAAAAATTGATCCCTATAAATATTGGAAACAGGAACCGGACACGATACAAAAAAAGCTGCCTTAAAAAAAGACAGCTTTTTGGGGTGGGTAATCGGGTTCGAACCGACGACCTTCGGAACCACAATCCGACGCTCTAACCAACTGAGCTATACCCACCGTGTTTTGCGAGTGCAAATATAATACTTTTTTAAAAATAAAAAATTATTTTTTTTGAGAAATTGATGAATTGAGGGTTTATTTTGCTTCATAGAATATTTTGTGCTTTGTTACTTGAAACTTTAAAGATTTTCTTTAATTTTTTGTAGTTCGGTTTTGACTTTTTTCAAGCGTTCTATGACACTTATATTTTTATTGATTTTTTGTCGTCCGGTTCTAATCTTTTTTTTGGCACCATCAAGTGTATAGCCGTTTTCTTTGACTAGATTGTAAATCAATTTAAAATTTTCAACATCCTTTTTAGTATAAAGTCGTTCGCCTTTGGCATTAACTTTGGGTTTTAAGATAAAAGCAAATTCTTTTCCCCAGAAACGAATTAATGAAGCATTAACTCCGAAAGCTTTTGCTAATTCAGCCGTACGATAGTATATTTTGTCGGGTAAGTCATTCATAATACGGTTATTGTTTTAGATAAAAACTTCCGTCATCATTAAAAATTAAAGGTATTTCCGGAAAATCCTCCTTAGTTAGTTTTTTTATCAATTTAAAAGCACTTTGTTGTTTGTCGATATAAGGATAAACTCTTGATTTTTGTTTGGCAGAGATAATTTTTCCATTTAAAAAATTTCCCTTGTTATCAACAGTGATTTTTAATATAGGAGCATATCCTTTTACCCCACTTAAACTAAAACGACCATAAGTGCAAAAATTACCAAGACTATAGATGATGAATTTGTTTTTGTAAATATCAATAGCCCTGGGAACATGAGGTCCGCTGCCTAAAACAACATCGGCACCGGCATCTATCATAGCATGGGCAAATTTATACACATTACCTCTGTTTTCACCATAAAAAAATTCAGTTTTTCTAGGAACATGTGTGTATTTACTACCTTCTGCCCCTCCGTGAAATGATACTATAATAATGTCTGCACCTTCAGATTTGAGTTTTTTTACTGTTTCTATTGCTTTTTTAAGATCGTTTAATTTTGCGGTATCATTATTAGGAGAAAAGGCGCAAAATCCGTATTTGATACCGTCCTTTTCAAAAATAGTACTCTCATAGCCAATTACTCCGGCAAAATGAATTCCGTTGTTTTTAAGAGTTTTAATTGTGTTTTTAATACCTGTTTGTCCAAAATCACCTATATGATTATTGGCAATACTCATAACATTAAACCCTGCTTGTGTTAAGAAATTTACATATTTTTCAGGCATTTTAAAAGAGTAGCATTTATTAGGGTCTTTACAACTTTTTGCATTTTTGCCGGTGTCAGTCAAGGTACCTTCAAGATTTCCAAAAACCAAATCACCTTTCAATGCAGTTGCAACATTTTTAAAAGGATTGGTGTTTTCGGGAGGTAAATAGTTTTTTGAAGGAAATGTTGTCCCCATCATTATATCACCAACTGCTACTATGGTAATTTCTTTATTTTGTGCTTGTGAAACTAGTGAAAAAAAAATCAAGATAATTAAACCGATTAATTTTCTTATTGAATTGTTTTTAACAGCTATGTAAACCTTGTTTATTATCATTATAGTATATTATGTGGTATTCGTATAATTTGTCAAAATATAAAAAATCATATTAATTTTTTACATCAAAAAAATGTTTTGAAAGCCAATTATTAGTCTAAGGATTGGTTTTCAACCGATGCTTGTTTTCTTAATTGAGCATACATTTCAGGTGTTAAATCGTTGTAGTAGAAGTTGATTGGATTTACTTTTTTACCATTGATATGTACTTCATAATGGCAGTGCGGTCCGGCAGATAAACCGGTATTACCAACATATCCGATAACTTGTCCTCGTTTTACTTTTTGTCCGGTTTTGACAGCTACTTTGCTCATATGACCGTAAAGTGTTTCGTAGCCAAAGCCGTGATTAATGACTACATGTTTTCCAAAACCGTTAGCTTTCCAACCGGCATGCTTAACAATCCCATCTGCCGTGGCATAAATCGGAGTACCGGTTTTAGCCGTAAAATCCATACCATAATGAAAACGGCGGGTTTTTAATATCGGGTGAATACGCCAGCCATAGCCTGAGGCCATTCTTTTTAAATCTTTATTCTCAACCGGTTGAATAGCCGGTAAATGCGCTAACATTTTTTCTTTATTCTTTGCTAATTTGACTACTTCATCAAAAGATTTGGATTGCACAACCAATTCTTTTTCTATCTTTTCAGCTTCAGTCATTGATTTTTTTATCAACTCGGCATCAGGTTTCCCTTCTAAATTTTGATACAGGTCAACTCCGCCATACCCTCCTTGTCTTACGTCATCCGATATAGGATCCGCTTCAAAAATGGTTCGATAAATGTTGTTATCTCGCTGTTTGATGTCGTTTAAAACCAATTGAATTTTTTGTAATTTTTTATCTAAAATGCTATAATTCAATTTTAGGTTTTCATTTTCACGGATTAAATTCTTTTCTCTGGGTGTTTGAAAATAGCTGTTAGGAGAAGACAATAAAATAACAATGGTAAGCACTCCAACAATCAAACCGGCTAAGAAAACCATAATCCAAGCTTTGGACGAAGATTCTACTTGTTTGTAAGAAAGTGTTTCCGGATCGTAAATAAATTTCCGTTTAGCCATATTTTGTTTTATTTTTGTTGCTCTAAAATAGCGTACAAGTACGTATAGTTTTGCAAATTTAAAAAAAATATTGAAATGAATACATTAAGTTCGAAACAGATTCGTCAAACTTTTTTAGATTTTTTTGCTTCTAAAGGACATAAAATTGTGCCTTCTGCACCTATAGTTTTAAAAAATGACCCGACTTTAATGTTTACCAATGCGGGTATGAACCAATTTAAAGAATATTTTTTGGGCTATAAAAAACCGGAATATAAGCGGGTTGCCGATACACAAAAATGTTTACGGGTTTCGGGAAAACATAACGATTTGGAAGAAGTTGGTTTAGATACATATCATCATACCATGTTTGAAATGTTGGGTAATTGGAGTTTTGGAGATTATTTTAAAAAAGAAGCTATTGCTTGGGCTTGGGAATTGTTGACGGAAGTCTATAAAATAAATCCGAAAAATCTTTATGTGACTATTTTTGAAGGCGCTGAACAAGAAGGTCTCGAAAAAGATACCGAAGCTTATAATTTTTGGAAAGAACATATCTCTGAAGATCGTATTTTACTTGGAAATAAAAAAGACAATTTCTGGGAAATGGGAGCTACAGGTCCTTGTGGTCCTTCATCGGAAATACATGTTGATTTGCGTTCCGAAGCAGAAAAAGCTAAAATTCCCGGAAAAGATTTGGTTAACCAAGACCATCCGGAAGTGATTGAAATATGGAATTTGGTCTTTATAGAATTTAATCGCAAAGCAGACGGTAGTTTGGAACGTTTGCCGGACAAACATATTGATACGGGTATGGGGTTTGAGCGATTAACCATGGTTTTACAAGGCAAAAAGTCCAATTATGATACGGACATTTTTGTACCGCTCATCAACGAAATCGAAAATCTATCGGGCAAAACCTATGGCAAAGATGAAGCCGTTGATATAGCTATGCGGGTGATTTCGGATCACTTAAGAGCCGTTGCTTTCTCGATAGCAGACGGACAATTACCTTCCAATACCGGTGCAGGATATGTTATTCGTCGCATATTACGACGGGCTATTCGTTACGGTTTTACTTTTTTAGATTTGAAACAGGCTTTTATCTATAAATTAATTCCGACTTTGGTCAATACTATGGGAGAAGCTTTTCCTGAACTTAAAAAGCAGGAAAACCTGATTACCAATGTCATTCGCGAAGAAGAACAATCGTTTTTAAGAACATTAGAACAAGGTTTGGTCTTGTTAAACAGAATGATTGAAACGGCTAAAGATAAAAAAATATCGGGAGCCAAAGTTTTTGAACTCTATGATACCTTTGGTTTTCCTAAAGATTTAACCGCTTTGATTTTGCGTGAAAAAGGCTTTGAATTTGACGAACAAGAATTTGATGCCGAAATGGCTAAACAAAAAAATCGTTCTAAATCGGCAGCCGGTATGACTACCGATGACTGGGTCATTCTCAGGGAAGATGATGAGGAAGAATTTGTGGGTTATGATATTTTGGAAACGCCGGTAAAGATTACCAAATATCGTAAAATCAGTTCCAAAAAAGACGGCGATTTATACCAACTGGTTTTTAATTTGACGCCATTTTATCCCGAGAGCGGCGGTCAAGTAGGGGATAGGGGCTATCTAGAAGCCGAAAACGGTGAAATAGTTCATATTCTCGATACTAAAAAAGAAAACAATCTGATTGTTCATATTGCCAAAACTTTACCCAAACATCCGGAAGGTAATTTTAAAGCGGTTGTTGACAAAGACAGCCGGGCAAAGACAGCTGCCAATCATTCGGCAACACATTTGTTGCATCAAGCTTTGCGGGAAGTATTAGGTACGCATGTCGAACAAAAAGGCTCTTTGGTGGCGCCGACGCATTTACGTTTTGATTTTTCGCATTTTAGCAAAATGACCGATGAAGAAATCAAAAAAGTAGAAGATTTGGTCAATGCCCGGATTAAAGAAAAATTGGCTTTGGTCGAAAAAAGAAATATTCCCATTACTCAAGCAATGGCAGAAGGTGCTATGGCACTGTTCGGTGAGAAATACGGCGATACGGTTCGTATGATCAAATTCGGTAACCACGCTGAGCTTTGCGGGGGGACGCATGTTGAAAACACCAATGATATTTGGCAATTTAAAATCTTGAGCGAAAGCGCTATTGCTGCCGGTGTGCGTCGTATTGAAGCCATTACAGGTGAAGCGGTCAAAGAGTATTTCAAAAAACAAGATGCGCAACTGACAGCCATCAAAAAAATGTTGAAACATCCGACCGATTTGCAACAAACCATAGAGAATATGCAAGCGGATAATCAGAAAATGCGGAAGGAAATAGAGCAACTGAAAAAGGAAAAAGCACATTTCTTAAAAGAAAAATTACAAAATGAATTTGAAAGTATCGGTGATATGCAATTCTTGGGTAAAAAACTGGATTTGGATAGCGCCACGATTAAAGATTTATTGTTTTCACTCGGCAAGAATAAAGACAATATTGTAGCAGTCATTGGTTCATCACAAAACGGGAAAGCTATTATCAGTGTGTATGTTTCAAAAAGTTTAGTGGCAAAGAAAAATCTGAATGCCGGTAAAATAGTACGAGAGATTGCCAAAGAAATTCAAGGCGGAGGTGGCGGACAGCCGTTTTTTGCTACGGCAGGAGGTAAAAATCCGGGCGGATTGGAAAAAGCTATTGCAAAAGCTAAAGAGTTAGTTGAAAGTTAAAAATAGTGACGCCGGGGTGCAACTCCTCAATTACTCACTCATCAATTCAAATTAGAAATTATTGTATAAAGCAATAAACTTTTATTAAAGAATAAAGTGTTTAATGAAACGAAACAAATCCTCATTTCCTCAAATTATTATAGCCAGTACATCAACGGTTTACGGCGGAAGTTATCTTGATTATCTTACTGATGAACTAACGGAGTATTTTAAAGATATAGATAATTTGTTGTTTATTCCTTATGCACGTCCGAGCGGTTTGACGCATGAGGCTTATACGAATATTGCTCGCGATTATTTTGAAAAGTTACAGGTCAATGTTAAAGGTATTCATGAGTTTAACAATCCCAAAGATGCTATTGGAAAAGCCCAAGCTATTTTTACAGGTGGTGGTAATACTTTTGTTTTAGTCAATAAACTCTATAAATACAACTTGATTTCTATTTTGCGTCAAAGGATATTAGAAGGTATGCCGTATTTGGGTACTAGTGCGGGTTCTAATATCACCGGACAAAGTATGCAAACAACCAATGATATGCCTATTGTATCTGTACCAAGCTATCAAACTTTGGGTATTTTTCCGTTTAATATCAATCCGCATTATTTGGATCCTGCACCGGATTTATTAAAACATATGGGCGAAACCCGTGATACCCGTTTAAAAGAATATTTGCATTTTAATACTGTTCCGGTTGTTGCCTTACGTGAAGGTAGTTATATACAAACCGTTAATAATCAATGGTTACTTAAAGGAAATCTGCCTGCCAGAATTTATTTTTCTTTGGAAGACATCAGAGAAGTAGAAAGTGGAACGGATATTAAGCCCTTTTTCTTATAGTTTGTAAATTAAAATTTTATAAGACCTAACAGGTTTCTAAAACCTATCAGGTCTAAGTTTTACAAATTGGAACTGTCAAAAATTAATGGTAGTAAATCGTTCAAAGAATCTGATTTATAGACTTTTCCGATTTCCCCCATAAAGTATATTTCGATATTTTGATCTTGTTTTATTTCATATTCGGCTATGGCTTGTCGACAAGCACCGCATGGTGGAATCGGTTGATCTAATTTGTGATTTTCAGAACGTGCCGTAATAGCCATTTGCAGAATCTTTTGATCCGGATATTGTGAGCCGGCAGCCCAGATAGCAACCCGTTCTGCACACATCCCCGAAGGATACGCCGCATTTTCTTGGTTATTACCGGTTACAACAATACCATTTTCTAACATTAAAGCGGCTCCAACTCTGAAATGCGAATATGGTGCATAAGCCATTTCTCTGATAGCTACAGCTTGTGCCATTAACTTTTGTATGTTTTCCGGCAATTCGGTCACATCGTTATAAACCGTTATTTCCGAATATATTTTTATTTTTTTCACGATATTGTGTTTAGGTTAATGATACCCAACTATTTATTATCTTTACCTGAATCTCCGCCTTTGGCAAATTCATCAATATTGAAAGTCAATGAAAAACGCATTGTGTTATCTAAAGGTGAGCGTAATTTACCCATTGAGAATAGATAAGACAGATCGATAATCATGTAATTATATTTGAAACCGGCGCCCACGGTGAAAAATTTTCTTTTACCTTTAATTTCACTTTCATGAAAATAACCGGCTCTCATAGAGAAAGCGTCTAGATAAGTGTATTCGGTTCCTAGAGACCATTGAAATTCTTTTAATTCTTCACTAAATCCTCCCGGCGCATCATTGAATGATTGAAAAATACCGGTCATCCAGTTTACATTATCGTCTTTACCATTGATAATATTGCCGTTAGCATCGCGTACAGGTGGTGTGGGAACTAATAATTTATTGGTTTCGAAAGTTAAACCGACTGTATTGTATTCATCCATGATAAAATCGAATCCGGCACCTAATTTTAAGTTTGTAGGTAAAAAATCGCCTTCATCACTTCTGTAATATTTAATTTTTGGTCCTAAATTTTGAATATTAAACCCAAAGCGGTAACGCCCTTGAAAATCTTTAAAATCAATAGGGTCTGATTGATAGTAACCGGAAATATCCACAGCAAAACTTTTGGCAGCTGTGGCATCGTCATTACCGGTGCCAAGTTTTAAATCAGATAAAATAAATCGCATTGTGACACCCATTGAAAATGCTTTGGACAATTTTAAAGCATATGAACCATCGACATAAAATTCATTGGGTGAAACAGTTCCGGTATAATTACCTGCAAAATCAGTTAGGTCAATATCTCCCAGTCCGAAATACTTAATACTAACACCAAAAGCACTACGATCATTGAGTTTATTATAATAAGTTCCGTTGACAATTTTTATATCATTGACCAATTGGCTCAAATAAGGTGTGTAGCTAAATGCAAACCCCATTTTACTATCAATCAAGACATATTTTGAAGGATTCCAAAATTGAGAGAAAGCATCAGGAGTTGTTGCGACGCCCATATCGCCCATGCCCGAACCGCGTGCATCACTTGATATTAACATAAATGGAACTGCTGTAGTAATAACACGGGTGTCGTTGGTTTGTGCTGTTACTTTTAATCCGATTAGTAGTATTAAGAGTAGTATATGATTATGTTTCATCTGTTTATTTTTTTATTTAAACATCAATGTCAGATGTAACCTTTGATGATTAAAATAATCATTTCGTTGTGTGTTTAATAATTATTTTAATCATATCGGTTTCATCTTTTTTTATTTAAAGGAATACAAATTTACAATTATTTATTATAAGATAACTAATTTTTCAATTTTTTGTGCTGTTTTTCCGGATACTGTTTTGACACTTAGCTTATAGACATAAACACCTTTTGCCAATTTATTACCAAAATTATCACGTCCGTCCCAAGTTATGTCTCTTGATAGGAAACCGTCAGAGATAACAATTTGACGATGTTGCCAAACCAACTTACCACTAATGGTATAGACTTGTACCATGACATCCAAATTTTCAAACGGATGATTGTGGTTAAACCAAAATTCGGTATAATCGGTAAAAGGGTTTGGATAGTTTAATACATGTTCTAATTTAATATCTTTATTTTCTACGACTTGGAAATTGATTTCCGTAGTCCCTGAATTGTTATATACATCCCAAGCTTTAATGTGCAAGGTATGCCAGCCGGGTTTAAGGTTAAATAGGCGGTAACGCACATTGCCCCGTTGGTAGGTATTATTTTCGGTTTCATAAAAATCATTTAACACAAACACATTGGTTTGATTGTCATCTAGGTAAGCAGTAATATCATGACCAATACCGCCAATAGTATTGATACCGTTTTCATCATACAAGTCAAGCAGCAAATACGGGTTTTCATCGGTTATACTACCTGATACAAAATTACGGTCATTCATATAAGCTTTTATTACCGGTGGTTTATTGTCTTCAGCAGCATTCTCATCTACACCGCCGACAATAATAGATTCATCATAGCCGATTTTTTCTTCGGTATCATTAATCGCATAAAAACTCAACTTACCTTTACCGTAAGTTAAATCAATATCTTTTGGTACAACAAACTCAAAAGTAAATTTACCATTGATTACATCAGCTTTACCTTGAAATAGTTTTGGACCTAATTTTTCAAATTGTAAAGAATAGTCATTATCATCATTATCCAAGACTTCATCCATTTTATATTTGTCAAATACAATAGGGTTGATAATACCGTTAAATCCGGACATTAAGTTGCCGGAATCATCTTGAATTTCTCCTTTTACAACTATGTGTTTTAAGGCTTTAAGTGTATCAGTTGGTTTGTTATTAATTGAATTTAACACAATTTTAGGTTTGGCAAAACCTAATTCAAAGCCGGGGTCTCCTAAGAAAGCGATATTAAATTTACCGTAGCCGGAATTGGTATAAATTTTTGCAATTCGGAGTGCTTCAGCAGGATTTCTGATTATTTGTCCGTTTTGCCCGTTTGCCATTCCAAACAATGCATTGTAAAAATCGGTATTCATATTTTTGGCATTTGATGTCCATATTTCTCTAATGGTTGAAACCATTTCTAAGACACCACCGTTGTCATTCCAAAGCAGATGTTCAGCTGCAGTTTCACGTGTTGGATCGTCAAAACGAGCAAATTCACATGTCATAGTGGTCATTAAAGGTAAACGATCAAAATTGTGTAGGTTTTTTACATCATCTATGGTCAACATGCGTTCATGACTTAAAGTAGTTTGATTACCATGTCCGATGTACCCTAAAATTAAGGTTCCTGTTTCAAATCGATTGAATAAATCACGTTTGGCATCGGGATAACGAGCGCCACCGGGTGTATTGACTTGTAAATATGCATCTTGATAGATTTTATAAACATTATATTCCGGATGTGTTTGTTTGAGGTTTTGTACAATGGCTTCCGTATTGGTTATAAAAGATGTGTCCGATGCATGTCCGGGGTCAGCATCATCAGACCAAAATGTAATAAAAGTGCGCCAGTTGCGTTTAGTGTCTTTTGATAAATAATGTTGATATTTATGATAGATTACTTCAGCTTCGTTAGCATCACGTACCAATAATCTTCCTACTGCAATATCCGGTTTTTCTGCAGGGTCTGTCAGTAAGCCTTCATTGTCATCCATCATTACGAAGAAGTCATCTGATCCTACGGAATTAACCAAATCAAAACTCTTTAAGCTTTCAAAAATAGGAACAATATTACTGTTTTTACCGTTGGTTAATAAATTTTCAGGAATAACATTTTTAAAATCATTCGAAGCATCACCGAATAGCATTAAAAATTTTAATTTTTTATCCGGTGCAGAAGCGTTGTTATATACATATTTAACCATATTGCGAATAGCCGCAATGTCTTGTTGACTGTTCCCAAACTCATTATAAATTTGTTGCAACTTAGCTACATAAACATTCATCCCACTTTGTCGGTGCATCTCGGCAAATTTTTCAGCTTTGTCGTATAAAAATGAAGGTGTTACAATGATATAATCCAAATCTTGAAATTGTCCGGTGTGATAAAACAAATCTCGATGCAGATTTTGATTAGCTTGTAATGAATTGTTAATTTTTTCGGGGATATAATAATCATTTTTATCTATGGCAATAAATCGTTTTTTGTCTTGTTTTAAAAAATTAATGGTAAAATCGGACTGTGAATTATTAATATATGTTGGATTGTATATATCGGTAATGTCCCATATACGTGTAATATTGTCAGCATTAATAAAATAATAACTTGCTATACCACTTCCATTGTCTGCGATGGGATGATGAAATCGAAACTGTTTTCCATTTTGAGTTAAGTAACAATCAGCTTTGACACTGATATACTCAATATATAAATGGGCATCGAAAAAACCATTATTGTGAAAAGTCACCTTTACATTGATTTGGTTATCGGAAACGGGAACATTACCAAATAATGAAGCCTCAGTTCCTAAAGAATAGGTGCCGATTCCGTTAAAACTTTTTTGTCCTACGGTTTGTCCGTTTATTTTGACATCAAAGCTTGTATTACCTTTATTGGTTGCCGCTTTTACTTTGTAATATATTGGTTCCGATGTATCTAAAAAATCAAAATCAAATTGTACGGTTTTTGAGTTATTAGCATTTAAATCCAGGGGTTCATCAAAAACTTTACGCCCCATATATGTGAAAATTGTTTTGTCTTTTTCATAAAATTTTTCGGCTCTATAATGAAAAAAATATTCTATCGGTGTTCCGGAAGGGGCTTGATAAGGCTGAATACGTTTTCCGTTTTGATTGTCAATTTGAACAAAATAGTAGGTATTATTAGTATAAACATTGAGATAAGAATCATATTCGTCCGACCATTCTTGATCGCTTTGCGCATAAAACAATACATAATCATCGTTGTCAAAACTGCCGTCTTGTTCGCCAACGACTTCAATTGCCAGTTCGCTAATGTCTTCGGGGTAAGGTGTACTATTTTTCAAAGGCATTACTTTGCCTCCGTTACCAAAAATTTTGAGTTTTCGCGGGTCTAAATTATTAACATCAATACCTAAACTCTTTAAAAAAGATTTGTTGAGTTTGTAAACTCCGGATTTATCAATTTTAAATTTATACCATTTACCACTGGACCAATGACTGTCGTAAATATTTTGAGTTTTCGGGCGACGGCTTATTGGTGAATATGTGTATTGTACATCAAAAGCATCGAGTTTATAATATTGCCCGTTTTTTTGTATAATTGTATTGATTTCAAAAGTGGCAAAAATATCATTACGCGCATAAGATGTATTTAGTTTAGGAATAAACTTATCCTTTAAATCTTTTAATTTTAATTTTTTGACTATTCCTGCATCAATCGGACTTGATTTTACATTAATCAACTCTACAGACTTACCTTCTATCATAGACGAACTTTGCCATACTTGAGAAAAGATGATGTTACCGGGCGTGTACTGGTAATTTTCAGATTGAAATAATACAAACTCATCCGGTTTGACAGTTGTTTTTTTTTGTAAAGTATTGAGACGCCATTTAATATCAAAATGTTTGGTTTGACTCCAAACATTAAGGGCTGTTAATATAAAAAGGTAGAAAAATGTTTTTTTCATAGTCCACTATAAACGCTTATGAGTGCTAATTTATTGCAAGATAATAATTTTTTGTGTGGCACAAATCATTTTGTAAATTTGTCACAAAATAAATTTAATGAAGAGTGTTTTCAATATATTGATATTTAATAGTTTAGCTATTTTATTTTTATTTTCGGCTTGTCAAAATAAAAATACTTTGAATGTCGATGTATCCAAAATTCCGGTACAAGTTCGGATTTTGCGCTTTGACCGTGATTTTTACGGACAACCGGTTTCTAAACTGCCCGATATTAAACAAAAATATCCTTTTATGTTTCCGCCGCATGTACCGGATAGTATTTGGGCAAAAAAAATGCAAGATTCATTATTGTTGGACCTAAAAACACAAGTAGATAGCATTTTTCCTGACCTAAAATTTTATAGACCGGCCATTGCAGATGTTTTTAAACATATCAAATATTATTTTCCAAAATTTAAGGAACCAAAAATTGTCACGCTTTATTCCGATTGGAATTATTTGAAAAAAGCCGTTTATGTAGATAGCTTGGAATTGGTTTCCTTAGATAATTTTCTAGGAACCAACAACCGGATTTATAAAGGCATTCCGCAATATATTAAACAGAACATGAATCCTGAAAATTTACCCGTTGCTATAACTGAAAGTATTGTCGAAACCCAAGTAATACCGTCGAAAAGCAAGACTTTTTTGGCAAAAATGATAAATTTTGGTAAACGCTTGTACTTATTGGATGCTTATTTACCTAAGACGCCGGATAGTTTAAAAATTGGTTATTCTACCGGTAAAATGCAATGGGCAAAAGATAATGAAGAAGGTGTTTGGCAATATTTTATAGACCGGGAGTTGTTGTATAGTAGTGATCAGAAATTAGATATGCGTTTTCTGAATCTAGCGCCCTATAGCAAATTTTATAGCGAGCAAGATCTGCATAGTCCCGGATATATTGGTCGGTACATAGGTTGGCAAATTGTTAGGTCGTTTATGCAAAAAAATAAAGTATCTTTGCATAAAATGATCCGGATGCCGGAAGAAGAAATTTTTAAGAAATCAAAATACAAACCTAGAAAATAATGGCAGTTAAACACCAAAGTAAAGTAATATTTGAAGTTGGATTAGATGAGAACCGCATACCTGAAAAAATGAGTTGGTCAGCTGATGATGCCGGTATTAAAGATGAACCGGCTGAAGCACTGATGATTTCTGTTTGGAATGATGAGAAAAAAGAAACTTTGCGTATGGATTTATGGACTAAAGAGATGAAACTCAAAGAAATGCAAGTCTTTTTTTATCAAACTTTAAAATCAATGGCGGATGTTTACCGCAGAGCGACTAACGATGACAAAATGGCGGATACCATGCTTGATTTTGTGGATTATTTTCATGAAAAACTGGAATTGGATAAGTTTACTAGTAACGAGTAGCTAGTAGCAAGCAACAAGTATAGATGTCATTTCGAAGGAGGAACAACTGAGAAATCTTAATATCTAAATAGAGATTTCTCACTGCGTTCGAAATGACATACAAAACAAATAACCAGTATAACCATATCAACAGATAACCAGTATAACCATATCAACAATGATACAAGAAATAGACAAATATCTCGAAGAAGTTGCCGGTTTTACGGCAAAAGACCTTAAGACAGTTGAGGACTTTCGTATTAAATATTTGGGTAAAAAAGGCATTTTAAACCAATTGTTTGCCGAGTTTAAAAATGTGCCTAACGAACAGAAAAAAACTTACGGGCAAAAAATCAACCAACTGAAACAAGCAGCGACAGAAAAGGTCAATCAATTGAAAGTACAGCTTGAAAATGCCGTTGAAGAAAATGCTTCGGAATTGGATTTGACGCGTCCGGGATATCCGGTTGAAATTGGTAGTAGACATCCTATTTCTATCGTAAAAAATCAGATTATTGAGATTTTTAAACGTATCGGATTTAACGTGTCCGAAGGTCCGGAAATTGAAGATGATTGGCATAATTTTACCGCATTGAATTTGCCGGAATACCATCCGGCACGCGATATGCAAGATACTTTCTTTTTGCAGCAAAATCCGGATTGGTTGTTGCGTACGCATACGTCGTCAGTACAAACACGCTATATGGAAGCGCATCAACCGCCTATTCGTACCATTTCGCCCGGACGTGTGTATCGCAACGAGGATATTTCTGCGCGTTCGCATTGTATTTTTCACCAAGTAGAAGGGCTGTACATAGATAAAGGTGTCAGTTTTGCCGATTTGAAACAAACTTTGCTGTATTTTACCAAAGAGATGTTCGGAAAGAGTAAAATCCGCTTGCGTCCATCATACTTTCCGTTTACCGAACCCAGCGCCGAAGTAGATATTTATTGGGGCTTGGAAACCGAAACCGATTATCGAATCACCAAAGGTACCGGTTGGCTGGAAATTATGGGTGCAGGTATGGTGGATCCCAACGTGTTGAAAAACATGAATATTAACCCCGAAGAATATACCGGCTTTGCCTTCGGTATGGGTATTGAACGTATCGCCATGCTCTTATATCAAATACCGGATATTCGTATGTTTTATGAGAATGATATGCGGTTTTTGGAGCAATTTAAGCCGGTGGTGTAGAAACCTTGCTTGTTAGATTTCTAGTTAGAAAATAAAAGTAGAAAGTAGAGACGAAAATTTTTTCGTCTCTACTTTCTACTAGATACTGATAATTCCTCAATACGTTAATACTCCAGCAAATGTTCCAGCTCGTTTTTAAATTCCAATGCGAATAAACTAATTTCCTTTCGATTAGAAAGTTTCAATTTATTGAGAATACTACTGAAATGTGTATCTACCGTACTGGGACTAATATGTAATTTATTTGCTAATATATTTCTGTCAGTTGTGTTTACACATTGTAATACGAGTTCAATTTCTTTTTGGCTTAGCTGATGAATACCAAAAAAGGAATCACTAAAAACAGACTTGATATACTCATATCGTTTAGACTTAATACGTTTCATTGTTTCCGATTCAAAATTTCCTTGTTTTAAAACGCCTTTTACGGTACTGGAAAAATCTTTATAGGAACAACCTTTATCCAGAAAACTGTCAAAACCACTTTTCAGAGCTTTCTTCATAATTCTGTAAGAATCAAATGATGTATGGGCGATAGATTTTATATCCGGTTTAAGTGTCTTTATTTTTCTGATAATTTCAAAACCATCCAATGTTGAGTCATTTCTAAAACTTAAATCACAGATAACCAAATCAATAGGATTTTGATTAACCAAACTGATGGCGATTCGAGCATTATTGGCAAAAAAGCATTTGACATTATCTAAAGCTTTGTTAAGCCGGATGCTTAAACCTTCAACAATGATTTCGTGGTCGTCAATTATAAGAATATTTATAGTTTTCGGATTCATCGTATTGTGTTGTTTTGGTTGTTACGGGTATGTCTTGAATAGTAAAACTGAGATTAAAACCGTCGTTTGCTGTACTTTGAATTTGCAATTCTCCTTTCATCAAAGTTACTCTATTACGAATATTTTTCAAACCGCTTCCTTCTTTTAGGTTTGCCGTACCTATGCCGTTATCTTTATATTCAAAATGCAAGGTGTCGTCTTTTTGAACAATATTGATTTCTGTTTCGGTAGCTTGTGCGTATTTCAAATTATTGGCTATCAACTCTTGAATAATCCGGTATAAGTGTGTACCGTAAGGTTCCGGTAGTTTCAGGTTTTGCGGTTCTATATGGATTTTAAATTGCTTTCCGGATAAATTTTCAGGTAATAATTCCATAATTCTCTCGGCAAAAACTTCATCGTGCATAGGGGTATTGTTGAGTTGGTGCGACAACTTACGCACTTCGTTGTATGTTTTGAGCATTTTGTCCGATAGTTCAAGATGATCCGCTTCCGTTTCGTAAACCAACTTAATCAACGAACCGGCAATGCCATCGTGTAGTTCTTTGCCAATGCGTTGTTTCTCGGCTTCGCTTGCTTTAACGGCAGAAGCCAGCACTTCCAGTTTTTGCTGTTGGCGGCGACGTTGCCAGAATAAGAATCCCAATCCCAGTAAAAATAGCGAAGTGCCCCCAACGGCATACATGGTAAAACGTGTTTGAACCAATGCCGCTTCTTTTTTGATATTTTCGTTAGATAGTTTTAAAATTTTGGCTTCTTTTTGTTGGGTCTGGTATAATGTTTCTAAATTAACAATTTGGCTGGTTTTTTTTTCATCTGATAAATCATTAGCCAATTTATTATATTTTTCTAAATTATTGTAAGCTTCTTTATAATTTTTTAAATTATAATAAATTTCAGATAAAACCTTATATGCATCTCTCTGAAATTCAGTTTGTTTAAGTTTTAGAGCATTTTCTAAGCCCATCTTTGCAAAATTCAAAGCTTCATCAAACTTTTTTTCTTTAATAAATACTGAAGATAAACCAAT
The DNA here is from genome assembly GCA_026996605.1 of Flavobacteriales bacterium. Classification (GTDB taxonomy): domain Bacteria; phylum Bacteroidota; class Bacteroidia; order Flavobacteriales; family Flavobacteriaceae; genus WGBX01. The sequence goes on along the minus strand of JALWLE010000143.1, from coordinate 3,025 downwards.
ATTTACCGGGGCTATTTCTTCAATTTTGGAATCAAGAGATTGTAAGATTTTATTTGCTGATAAATATTGTTCTTTTGCTTTATTAATATCGTTACTGGATAAATATAATTCTCCTAAATTAATATGAACTAAAACTTGGGTACGTTTGTCTTGGTCTTTTACAGCTTCATTTAATGATTTTGTAAAGAAAAATATAGCTTTATCATAATTATTCAATTCAAAATAATTGCTGCCAAGTGTATGCCAAATTAATGCATTATAGACATCCAAGTTATTTTCTTTTTTGATAGTTTCAATTTTATTCAGATATTCTATACTTTTATTATATAAATTTAATTGGAAAAAAATTAATGACAAATTAAAGTTTATCGCAATTCTATTGTTTAAATTATTTGTTTTTTTTAGTAGTTCGGAGGCTTCTTGATAATATTTAATAGCTTTTGCAAGCTTGTTTTCTTGAAAGTAAATACTTCCGAGATTGGTTAATGAAGCTATTTTGGGTGATAATTCGCCGGCTTTATCAAAGTATTTTATAGCTTCAATAATTTTTTTTGTTGCTTGATTGTAATCAGCTTTTCTATAATAAACTTGTCCTTGTGCAAGAAGTGATTGTCCGATTAGAGCAGTTAGTTTCTTATCATGTGCTTTGTTTTCAGCTGATTTAGCGTATATTAAACTTGAATCAAGTTTATGCATTTTTCTATATAACAAAGAAATTTGTACATATTTGTGCGTTTTGATTGAATCGGAACGCGCATTGTTTGCTTCTTTTTTCAATGTTTTTATTAAATTTTGATTACTCATATTTGGTTCAATCTGTCCTTGTGAATACAAAGAATTAAAGGCTAATAGTAATACGATTAGAAAATTGTTTTTCATAATGAAAGAATATTTTATCGATTCAAAATTAACAAAAAATTTTGTTAAAAAAATACCATATTTTGCTAGGTGCCAATAAAAAAATGTGTGGTAGTTTTGGAAAAATATTAAAAACTTATAATTATGAGAAAAGTGATTGTGTTTTTATTGTTATTGCTATCAAATACAGTTTTCTTTGCTCAGACCACTTATGTGCCGGATGATTGGTTTGAACAAAAATTGATTAACCTAGGCTATGACGATGTTATGGATGATTATGTTTTAACGGCTAATATCCAAAACGTAACTTCGTTAAATCTTGCTAATTCAGTTGTTGGCTATCAAGAAATACATGATTTGACCGGTATTGAAGATTTTGTCTCTCTTGAATATCTTAATTGTCGTTATAATCAAATTGCTTCAATCGATTTGTCAAATTGTCCAAACTTAGAATATTTAAATCTAAGTAGGAACAATCTTACCTCACTTGATTTATCCAATAATACGCAATTGAAAAATATCGATTGTTCACAGAATTTTAGTTTATCAAGTCTTGATTTAACTAATAATACCTTGCTTGAAATACTGAATTGTGATATTTGCCTTAACTTAAATAATTTAAATTTAACCGGATTGAGCAATTTGATAGAAGTGTATGCAAGGAATAACAGAGTAACTAATATTGATGTATCTGCGGCTACAAATTTAAAAGTTTTAAATATCTACAAAACCAGATTGAATAATTTAGACCTTAGTAACAATGTTAATTTAGAAAAGCTTTATGGTGCCGGACGTGTTGCTAACTTGAATCTTTCGTCAAATCAACAATTAAAATTAGTAAAAATTGAAGATACAAATTTTTTACATTCAATTACTTTAAATAATCCGAATCTCGAATTTTTAATCTTAAATAATTGTAGTTCATTAAACAATCTAGACTTGAGTAGTTCTGCCAAATTGCACACTGTGGCTATTCAAAACAATTCAGGTTTAACAAACATAAATTTTGGTTCCATCTCGGCAATCAGGTTTTTGATAATAAATGATAATAATTTAAGCAGTTTAAATATTTCCGGTTTAAATAATCTGTTAAAGTTTGATTGTAAAAACAATAATCTGTCATTTTTGGATGTAAGAAATGCTAATCAAATCAAGATATCGCTTTTTGATGCTACCAATAACCCGAATTTAAATTCCATTTTGGTTGATGACCCCAATGCCGGTTATCTAAATACCTGGTTAAAAGATAGTACTGCAAATTTCACAGACCAATAAAAAATAAAAATTATGAAACGAATGAAATTATCCATTATATTAAGTTTATTAAGTTTTATCAGTGTACTGGCTCAAATTGATCCTAACAGACCAACGAATACAGTGAGATATCAGAACTTTCACATGGTTATTGATCAGGGTGCGGCTGTTGACGGTGAAGCTGTCATTGAACAAAAACACAATAGAAGTATAGAGCTTATCAAGCAAATGTTATCTACTGACACACGGGTAAAAAGTTTGTGTATAATTCCACGTGTTGATAACGAATTTGTAACCAATATCTCAGGCGTAAACGGGCAATCCGATTTAGGGCGTTTTACCAACAACTGGGTTAATGATAGCAATAATAATTGTGATTACAGAGATGTGCAAGCTTTTGTTACAAGTACTACTGGACCTTCTATAAATAACATGCAATTGGCAGGTGAAGCTTGGGGCTCATTAACCGCTCAAGGTTTTGCTATTCTTTCTTTGTATTCTGGACCTCGTGATGAAGCTACACTCGGACATGAATGGGCGCATACAATGAGTGCGCTGGATGTCAATCATACACAGTCTGTTAGTTTTTATGCGGATTTATTCTCTTATGGTAACAGTCCGGCTTCGCTTTATGAGAACTGGGAACGTATCCATTCTGTTGGTTTCCCCGCAGTATATGATGACGTGCCTTTTTTTTCTACCCCTATCAATTATAATTCATATGCCTCAGCAAACGGCGGGTTTGATTATTTAATATACGAAGGAAATTTTGATCATTTTTATGTCCCTGTAAATCTAATGGACAATAATTACGTAGCAAATAGACAGCCTCAAAACGATAGCAATCGTTTTGATTGGTGTAGCGTAGAGACCCTGCCGGAAAATATGAGAGAAAGACAGCCGGCTACCTATT
>JALWLE010000142.1 GCA_026996605.1 Flavobacteriales bacterium | reverse complement strand
TCAGTTTGCGTGCTTTGGTGTTTTGCAACATAAACAACCCGTTTTTATCATCGGCATTTACCAAGGCAAAAGCCTCTTTTTTCAATTGGTCAAAAAATTGTTTCTTCGTATCTCGGTAATTGATAAAAGTTTCGTGATAATCGAGATGATCGTGGGTTAAATTGGTAAAAACACCCCCATCAAAATCCAATCCCGCCGTACGTTTTTGATCAATGCCATGCGAGCTGACTTCCATAAAGGCGTGGGTTACCCCTTTTTGAAGCATTTCGTTCAAATAAAAATTTATCATCAACGGGTCAGGCGTCGTATGAGTTGCCGGATAAGTTTCACCGTCTATCAGAATGGCTACGGTAGATAGCAAGCCCGCTTTATAACCGGCTTTTTGAAACAATTTATACGCCAATGTTGCCGTTGTGGTTTTACCGTTAGTACCGGTAATACCGACCAAATGCAATTTTTTAGACGGATTGTCATAAAAATTAGACGCCATAACTGCCAATGCTTCATGTGTATCAGCCACTTGAATTTGATGTACATGTTCCGGCAAACTGTTTTGCCATTCTTCAACTACAATTAATTTGGCACCATTCTGAACGGCTTTGTCAATAAACCGATGACCGTCAACTTGCACGCCTTTGAGTGCTACAAACAAATCGCCATCTTGCACTATACGCGAATCGTAGCGAATTTGCGCAATAGCCATGTCGAGCACATCACCTTTTAGGACGTTTATGTTTGATAATATGTCTGTTAATTTTTTCATTTCAGATTTGCGATTTCAGATTTCAGATTTTCAGACGTTTTACCAAAACGTCTCTACTTTCAACTTTTAACTTTCAACTTTCAACTAATTCAGCTCATTTTCAACTCTACTTCTTGTTTTCTTTTAACACGGGTACCTCTCGATATAGACTGGCTGACGACTTTTCCGCTTCCGTTCATTCTGACTTTCAATCCCATGTTTTCCAAAATATACAGGGCATCTTTTGCCGGCATTCCGCGCAAATCAGGCATCACCGTTTTATATTTTTCGACTATTTGTTCTGTTTTTTTCGGAATTTTGGTTTTTACCTTACCCAAGCGCACTTCACGCGGGGTTTTACCATAAATATATTCTGCCAAAGTTTTAAAAACCGGTGCTGCAACCACATTACCGTAATAACCCTTTTCGGGATTGGGCTTATGCACTACCACAATCATGGAATATTTAGGATGGTCAGCCGGAAAATAGCCGACAAAAGACGCAATGTATTGCCCTTTGCCTTTCCAATATTCGGTTTGTGCCGTTCCGGTTTTACCGGATATGGACACATACGGATTGTTGATATTAGTTGCCGTTCCGTGCAAAACCACACCTTTTAACATATCTTGCATTTTACTTATGGTTTCTTTTGATGCAATGGACGAGTTTAAAACTTCCGGTTTAAAGCTTTTGATCTTTTTATCAAATGATTTGATACTGTTAACCAAATAAGGCTTCATCAATTTGCCGTTGTTAGCTACGGCATTGTAATATGCCAATACTTGAATATCAGTCAATTCCACGCCGTAACCGTAAGCCATCCATGGCAGTGACAGCCCACTCCAACTTTGGTCTTTCGGGTCGGGAATGTGTGGCTTGCCTTCGCCTTTAATGTCGATATGCACTTTTTCGTGAATACCTAAATTGTATAGGCGATTGACAAATTTTTTCGGATTGCTTTTATAATTTTCATAAACCAATTTAACCGTCCCGACGTTTGAACTGTGTTCAAAAACTTGCTTTAAAGTCAGTCTCCCCATTCCGCCATGATGGGCATCTCTTACATTCTTATTATATATCTTATAAATGCCGTTTCCGGTATCAATGATATCCGTGGTATCAGCAATTTTATCCTCGAGCAATGCCATGATGGAAAATAGTTTGAAAGTAGAGCCGGGTTCATGTGTTTCATAAACGGCATAATTTCGCAATTCTTCATAGTTTCCGGATTTGGTTTTTCCCAAATTCACCATGGCTTTTATTGCGCCGGTTTCAACTTCCATAA
>JALWLE010000141.1 GCA_026996605.1 Flavobacteriales bacterium | reverse complement strand
TATCAACTTGCGGCGTCGGTGTAACCGTGACCGTAAAGCTGCTTTCGTTCGAACAAGAACCGTTCGCTGCGTAAATATAAATCGTTTGTGTGCTTGTAATATCATCACCCGCATTGAGCTGTGTGCCGGTACCGCCCGAACCCGTGTAATACGTGCCGTTGGTTAAGCTTGGTAAGGTATAAACATCACAAACCGATACATCCGGCAAGATATCAACTTGCGGCGTCGGTGTAACCGTGACCGTAAAGCTGCTTTCGTTTGAACAAGAACCGTTCGCTGCGTAAATATAAATCGTTTGTGTGCTTGTAATATCATCACCCGCATTGAGTTGTGTGCCGGTACCGCCCGAACCCGTGTAATACGTGCCGTTGGTTAAGCTTGGTAAGATATAAACATCACAAACCGATACATCCGGCAAGATATCTATTTCCGGTTTAGCTGAACCTCCATCGGTAATAATCCATCCATCATTATTTATCATATTATTTCTAGCAGTTTCACCGGCACAATATTGACTGTTACCGCCGCTAAAATGCACATTAGATTGTAAAGAACGACTATTCCAACCGATTAATAAAGCATCGTAATTGTCCGTGGAAAGTGTCACGCCTTCAAACATCCTATAAGCTTCTATTAAATTAGACACATCCCAATTACCCAAATTTTGGTCAAAAGAATTTGCCCCATTAAACATATCATTCATTTTTTGAACACCGGACACATCCCAATTACTTATATCCTGGTTAAAAGATGATGCATCAAAAAACATATTTGTCATAATCGTTACCTGACTTGTGTTCCAATTACTAATATCTTGGTTAAAAGAAAAAGCATGCCCAAACATTCCTGCCATAGTCAATACTTGACTTGTATTCCAATTGCCTATATCTTGATTAAAATCTGCCGCTCCAAAAAACATACCCGACATATTTTGAACATTTTGGGTATTCCAACTACCAATATCTTGATTAAACACCGAAGCATACATAAACATATTGCCCATTTGTGTTACATTTCCCGTATTCCAATTCCCGATATCTTGGTTAAAGGATGACGCATAATAAAACATCTGATACATGTCTGTAACACTTGATGTATCCCAATTTCCAATATTTTGGTTGAATGCATGAGCATGCAAAAACATACTATTCATATTTGTAACAGACGACACATTCCAGTTTGATAAATTTTGATTAAAATTATAAGCATTACCAAACATACTTGCCATTGATATAACTTGGCTTGTATTCCAATTTCCTATATCTTGATTAAATGAACGAGCATCCATAAACATATATGCCATAGATTGTACATTAGATACATTCCAGCCACCGATATCTTGATTGAAATTTCTTGCCATTTCAAACATTCTTTCCATATTTGTGACATTAGACACATTCCAATTACTAATGTCTTTATTAAAATCATAGGTATAACGAAAAGTTCCATACATATTCGTTACGTTTGAAACATCCCAATGTCCAATATCATCATTAAAAACCAATGCATGATCAAACATTTGCGCCATATTCGTAACTTGGCTCAAATCCGGTGCATCTGTTGCATTAATTCTTAGATTTTGACAACCTGAAAAAGCTCTCTCCATTGATGACCAAATAATATTCCCCCATTGATCAACAGAAAGAATTTTTAATCTATCACCTGTGAAATTAAAATAAATTCTAGGGAACTGACCGCGAATACGTATAGTATAAGTACCCACACTTCCAAAATCATGCGTTACATCTCCGGTAATCCCCAGTTGGTCAAAAATTCCGTCATTGTTCCAATCTACATCATAATTATAAGTTTCTCCCGAAAATGTTGGAATTGTAATGGAAGTATTGTTTGATGAACCGGGATTATCGGTTTTCCATGTGGTTACAAAATAATTAGAAGCTATACAAGCTTGACCACCATCGGTAATGGTCCATGCATCTGAAATTAATTGATTTCTAAAAGCTTCTGCATTACAAAAATGACTATTTCCTCCATCAAAAATCACATTATTTTGATGAGATTGAGATGCCCAGCCCGTTAATAAGGCGTCATAATTAAATATTGACAGAGCTGTTCCATTAAACATATTTGTCGCATCAGTTAAATTAGAAATATTCCAACCACCAAGGTTTTGATCAAATGCATTCGCATTTTGAAACATTCCAATCATTTGAGTAACCTGACTAGTATTCCATTGACTAATATCTTGATTAAATACATAAGCATTATGGAACATATTATTCATATAAATAACATGGCTTGTATCCCAAGAACTTATATTTTGATTAAACGCATGAGCGTCCCAAAACATACCATGCATATACTGGACATTAGATGTATTCCAATTACTAATATTTTGATTAAAGTTCCAAGCGTTTCTAAACATCCCACCCATATTAGTAACATTTGAAACATCCCACGTACTTAAATCCTTATTAAAAGATCTTGCCCCAACAAAAGTTCCATACATATTTGTAATATTTGATACATCCCAATGTCCAATATCATCGTTCAAAGAACTGGCATCACCAAACATATACGACATATTAGTTACATTACTTAAATCCGGTGCATCTGTTGCATAAATCCTTAAATTATAACATCCCAAAAAGGCTCTTTCCATAGATGTCCAAGCAATGTCGCCCCATTGATCTACTGATAATATTTTTCCTCTATCCCCTAAATTATTAAAGTAAATTCTTGGAAATTGTCCACGAATACGAATTGTATAAGTCCCTGGCACCCCAAAATCATGTGTAACGGTACCGCTAATACCAAATTGGTCAAAAATACCGTCATTATTCCAATCCACATCGTAATTATATCCTCCCCCAATAGTTGGTATTCTTATGGAAGAATTATTTGTTGAACCGGAATTATTCGTTTTCCATGTCGTTATAAAAGGGCGTTGTGCAAAAACAGGATATATTACCAATATTAAAATCCAAGTCAAAATGATTTTTGAGACAGATTTCATAAGAGTATTTTTTAAATTAAAACTTACCAACAAAGACGTTACCTTATATTTATTTTTTGTAGTTTAAAATTAAAAATCTGAGTATAAATAATAAATGATTTTTATGAATAATTTCAGAATTTTTAATCAATATAAAAAATTTAACAATTTATTTTTATAACCTTAATATAATCAATAAACCCTTAATAATTTTCAATGATTTTTATAAATAACACAAATTTTATTAAAAAAAAATCAATGATTATTTTATATAAAAGCCACATTATTATTAATTGTTTTACCAAGAAAAAATCAATGTAATTTCCAACAAAAAGGCACGCTAAAAATTATTTTACGTGCCTTAAAATTTTAAACTAATTGTAATCTAATCTTAGCCACAACCACCGGTCACTTCCTTTTTCTTATGTTTGACAACGGGTTTACCGGGTACTGCTGTTTTTTTAGGGGCTGCCGCTATAATTTTATTATTGGTACGTTTCTTTCCTTCCACAACCGGGAAATCATTGATAACGTTGTTGATGTCACCCATCCAGCCCTTTTGTTTCCATAAACTATACATAAATCCACCCGCACCAAACATCAGGTTTTTTGCCTTATATCCCAACATGTCTAAATATGCGGCAACATTACTTCCGGTATGTCCGGTTTTACAATATATTACTACCGGTTTGTCAGTAGGAATTTCAGTTAAACGCGCATCTAAACTCAAATCTTTTCTTGGTGTGAATTGCACGGAACCTTTGACATGTGCTGCATAATATTTCGGTTTTGGAATATAAAACATACTATAATAGGCATTGATGTCTTTTTTAAGTTCCGGAAAATATTCATCATCTTTAAGTAAAAATTCAGGTCGGGCTTGTTTCAATAATTGGTGTGCGCGTTCACTAATTAAAATAGAAGGTAATTTGTTAGGTAATTTTGGCAACTTGCTTAAATCAATACCTTTATGAATGGCTATTTCTTCATTGTGTTCCGGAATAGTTTCTGCTTTATCAGTTCCTTTTACAATCATATCCATATAACGGTCACCAAAACCTTTTTTCAAAATATCTGAAAAACGACTATTCCAACCTGCCATACCATACAGCATTACATAAGTATTATCAAAACCGGCATAGCGTGTAATCCCTGTGACATACGAAGCCAATTGTCCGGAATAACAAACAAATACCACTTTAGGATAGGCTGCCGCTTTTTTAGTTTTGGTTAAAAAATCCAAAACTTTATCTTTCGGTATATTATAAGCACCATTAATATGACCTGTTTCATACGCTTCCGGACTTCTAATATCAATCAATAACCAATCATGACCATGCTCTAAAACATCTTGTGCCGAAACAACAGGTGGAAACTGTTTGGTATTGATAAAATTACCATGTTCATAATAAATCTCTGCCAAAGTTTTGGGTTGACCCGAACGAATCAAATTTTCAAAATTGACATCTTTCTTTCCTACAAAATCACCATTATAAATAGTCGAATTATGTTTACAAGCACTCATAGTGCCAATGATTAATATTAAAAGAATTATTTTTTTCATCTGTTTGTTTTTTAATTTTAATATCAATGTTCACGACAGCCGTCGGGATAACCTTTGTTGATTAAAATAATCATTTCATTGTGTGTCTAATAATTATTTTAATCATATAGGTTTAATTTTTTTTATGTTTGATGATACTGGTTATTTGATTAACCGGTTATTTGATTTTGATTGTCATTTCGAACGAAGTGAGAAATATCACTACTCATTTCAGATCTATAATGGATTATGGCGCAACATCTCTATGCAATTTTCACTTTATTGCTTTACACTTCGCACTAAGACATAGCGCTCTTCTTCTCTATCCACATCCACCTGTTACTTCTTTTTTCTTACGTTTTACAATCGGTTTACTCGCTACTACAGGTTTAACTTTGGTCACTGTTGCCCCTGCTCCTGCTCTACTTCTATATTCATCAACAAATTTCTGATAATCAACAAGTGGTTCTTCGTCATTATATAAACCACTGTAAACACCATAATTATCTACAATTTTCTCTTTGATATAATTATAGCCACCCAATATTACATTAAAATTTCCTTTCTTAAAATGTCCTGCCATTATTGCCATTAGCCTGGCATCGGATGCGTCATTTCCGTAAAGCAGTAAAACGGCGTCTTTATTTATCTTTGAAAAATAGTTTGGATTAAAGAAATTATTCATTGGCACATTGATTGCACCCGGTAAATGACTAATAGCATATTCATGTGGTGTTCTTATATCAATAAACTGCACACCTTTTAATCCCCTACTATATAACATATCCGCCAATTGCTCTTTTGAGATGGCATTAGCCTTACAATTTTGATTGGTTCCGGTTTGGTCAATACCTTGCTGTTGCTGACATGATGTCATCAACAAAAAACTTGTTATTATGATTAGTATTTTTTTCATATGTTAATTTTTTTTAATAAATCATCTGTACATAAACTAATAGATTTAACCGCAACCGCCGGTTACTTCTTTTTTCTTATGCTTAACAATAGGTTTTGAGACAACCGGTTTTGATTTTTTTGACACTTTACCGGCAACAGGTGTAGCACCCGTAAAATAAATTTGAGCACCCTTTCTAAACAAATATTGTTTTTCCAATTTTGCCGTCAAAATATCATCGGCTGGTTTTTGTGGATTCAATATAGTGCGATACCATTCGTTCAAACCACCTTTTAGAACTTTTCCACCTTTATAATCATAACTTCTTAAACGCAACCAAGTTTGATCAGCCAAACTACTTCCATTTGAAAATAATACTACATTATAAACATCGGAATTGAAATAATCTTTGTTATCTCCTTCCATTATTTTATCAGCCGGAATATTCATAGCGCCATCCAAAGTATATTTTTTATATTCTTCCGGACTACGCACATCAATTAATAACAAAACCGGATCTTTTTCCATAATCATTTTTGCTACCTCATCAGTAGTAATATAGCGTCCTTGTTTGTTAATCTCATATAATAATTGTTTGGGACCAATAATATGTTTCAACGGTTTTACATCTGGTAAAAATATTGATATGATACTACCTATCAGTAATACACCCATTATAAAAACTTCTCTTCTTTTCATTTTTGTATTATTTTGTCGAATATCCGATGTTGGATATCGGATGCGTTGTCCGATGACCGATTCCGGATGTCCGATGTTATTTCATTTTTTTTTTTTAAAACTTCCGATTCCCAAGCACACTTTACAATTTATCGCTTTTCGCTTGAGACACTTCATATTAAATTCCTAAATCATCAATATCACTGTCATCCATTTTTCTTTTCCAACTGTCTTGCCATTTCTGAAAAACAACAAAGCTTAAAATAGCAATAATAGTAAATAGAAAAATAAATACACCTTCTTTGATACCTATCCATTGAGCAATATCTACTTTACCCATCTTACCTGATATTCTCAATGATTTCCATAAGCTTTCATAGGTAAAAATAAACCCGAAAATACCGAGCATAACTCCACCAATAAAAGCCATAGCATCAACTTTTCCGGTAGCAGCTGCCGACAAACTAGTGCCGGGACAAAAACCACCTATTACAAATCCTAATCCCATAATCGCACCTCCTATTAAAGTTGGTATCCAAAATGTTTTAGGATAAAAAGTCAATGTAATATCAATAATACCCATATTATGCATTATGAACAAGCCGATTAAAGCGGTTAAGGCAGCAGTAAAAAACACTTTAATTACCGTTGCATCATAGCCGTAAAATACACCGGCTAATTTTCTTGTATTGGTAAATCCCGAAGCTTCTAGTAAGAAACCAAAACCGACTCCGATTAAGGCACCTATTAATAAATTGTATTCGGGGTTGAGTAAATCTTGTGGATATAATGGTCCCATAATTATCTAATTTTTTTAATCCATAAACTTTTAAAAATATAGGCAAATATAAATCCGAAACCAAAAATGGCTACCAGACCTATATATCCCGATAAGGAATTAACCGCCATACCTGACAATACCAATCCGGATGTACAGCCGCGACCTAGTTGGGTGCCTATGCCCCATAAAACACCACCAATTATTGCTAAATAAAGACGTTTTTTATTGGTTATATGCGGGGCTTTTCCTACAACAAATTTTAGGCGTCCGTATAGTGCTGCAGATAATATAGCACCAAATATTACACCCAATAATTCATAAATCAGCCATGTATGTGTCGGTGAATGGTCATTTGCTACATGTATTGATGTAAAGGAATTAGATTGTGCATAGTCGGGTGAAACCTTATTAATTACACCAATGGCAACATCTCTATAGCCCCCACTGGAACCCAATCCTTCTCCGGAAAAATAGTATGCGGCAATAATGAGTAAACCTAAAAGGAATCCTGCTACATACGAATTCATATATTTATTTTTTTTTGTATTCATCTCTTACTATTTTTTAAAATTTAAAACGGGTATTCTGACATTTGTCCGGCAGCTACCATTATAATTCGGAATAAGAAACCGCCTACCAAAACCAATAGTGCCGGTAAAGCAGGTGGTATGTGTTTACCCCCTAGTTCCAATGCTTCTAATAAAAACGGCAAAACCAAACCCATTCCTACAAAAACAACCCAAAAGATGACAGTAAATTCACCACCTAAAAACAAATGAGCAGCTTGCTTGTAGGCTTCCGGTCCGGCTTGCATGCCCATAATCATGTGAATAATAAAAAACAATTCAACGGCAATCAATGCCATATCAATAGTGGACATCAATTTCCGCTCTTTCTTGTTGTTACTCAACCACATAACAAATGCGGACCCGGTTGAAACACCTGATGTCAAAAATAAAGGTCCTAAAATAGAATTGTTCCAAAGTGGGTGTGCATTAAAAGCAGATAACAATATACCGGTATAAATACCCAAGATTATAGATAAAAACAGCAAAATCCAAGCAAAAAATCTGCGATATTTTCTAAACATCATAATAATAAAATGCGGAATTAACCATTTATGCTCCAAATTACGAACAAATATGGTAACCGAATCTAATTTATGCCAATCTCGTTCGTGCAGATATGCTTCAATATCATCAATATAACTCAATGGCCATAACAATGATAACACACTTACGGCAGCCAAAGTCCATGCACCCCAAGACATGGGAGATTCAATCCTGAATGTCGTAAACAGTTCTAAAACATACTTTGGATGATGTAAATCATAAACTAATAACATCAAACCGATAATGACAAACCAAAATGTAAATATCGGTGCAATTTTAACCGTAAACGGCATATCATCTTCCTTTCCCTTTAAGTAATATAAAGTTGCAAACAATAAAATACCGGCTGCCAATCCTCCTAAAAACAGATAGGTAGCAATCGGGAAACCCCAAATATGCACATGTGGATACAAACCGTGAATGTCTCTTGCTGTTTGAAAAAGTCTTTCTTCCATAATATCCTATTTTAAGTAATAAATTTGCGGTGCCGTTCCGGCTTCCGGTAATAAAGTATAATGTTCTCTGGTTTTAATTAATTTGGAAATATCACTATCAGGATCGTCCAAATCACCAAAGTGCATACAAGTAGTCGGACATACAGACACACAGGCAGGCTCCAAACCATCAGCTACGCGATGATCACAAAAGGTGCATTTATCCACATATCCATCGGGATGAAAATACCTCGCATCATAAGGACAGGCTTCAATACAAGCCCCACAACCAATACATTCGTCGTGCGTCACTTTTACAATTCCGCCTTCAATCACATGACTGGCACCCGTAGGACAAGTTCTGACACAGGGCGTATCGTCACAATGATTACAACGTTGCGATTCAAAATGCATAAACAAATTAGGGTATTCGCCGCGCGCTATTTCAATAATCCAATCTCTGGAATAGCCCATCGGAACATTATTTTCGGTTTGACATGCTACCACGCAGTCTCCACAGCCAACACATTTGTTGACTTCTATTGCCATTGCGTATCTCATGATAATGCTTCTTTTTTATGTGGATTTTCAGTTAATATGGTTACGAAATTATTTCGTAAACCTGTTCCCCCCGTTACAGGGTCTTTTTCTATTTTATAAACCATTTCGGAATCGGAAATACCACGTCCGTAAGTTCTTGACATTTCTTCTGTTTTACCATTGACAAAAATGCGTCCTTTGTTACCAAAGCCATGCGGTAAAAAGACCGAATCGTGCCTAATTCGTTCAGTTACACGCACTTTTATCCCAAATGAACTGACTTTACCTTTTAAGTTTTTCAACCAAACTTCCTGTCCGTTTTCTACCTGATAGTATTTCGCCGCCTTTGGATGTAACCACAAAACCGGTTCGTTTTTCAATTCCCACAAATACGGATTATTTAAAGTTCTACCAAATGTATGCATTGGTAAACGTCCGTAAATCAATCGTAAGAATCCGGTAGGCACTTCTCCGTGGTCTTTGTAAACCGGCATCGGGTCGTAGCCCCATTCGGCAAAATCAGTTGAGTATAATTCAATTTTGCCGGTATTGGTGTTGAACCAATATTCTTCGCCGTCCTTTAAATACATAGGCGTTTTTCTAGGAAAATGTTTAACACCTACACGTTTCATTTCTTCCATGGAACTACCGACTTGTTTGAGTTGCCAATCCAATACTTCTTCAAAATCTTCCCATTCGTAAAAATCTTTTAAACCGAGACGAATCCCGATTTCTCTGGCTATCCACCAACCGGGCTTAGTTTCCCATTTAGGATTGACAGCAGGATAACGCAAAGCTATATTCGGTTGACGGTGATGTGCCGTTCTCAAATGATCTAAACGTTCCAAATAGGTTGCTTCCGGTAAAACTACATCGGCATAACCGGTAATTTCGCTTGGCATCGTATCTACAACCACGATAAAATCTTGATTTTGAAGAGCACGCTTAACTTTATCTTCCGGCGGAATGGATTGAATGGGGTTGGTCGCCGTGATAAACATACCTTTTACTTTGTAAGGGCCTTTATATTCGGGTAAAGCGTGGTCAATGATTTCATTGGTAATACCCATTATCGCCAATTTATGCTTATCACGGGAAATGGTTTTCCAAGACCATTTAGGTTTCGGGAATGGCGGGTGGGCTTCTTTGGGTAATTTTACTTTTTCAGGGAAATAAAAACCACCTTCACGTCCCCACGAACCAAGTATAGCATTTAAAATAGCAATGGCTCTAGTACGTTGGGTATCGTCACCATACCAAGCCGTATGTCGTCCCGGGTGAATAATTACTCGTGGCGAAGCTCCTCCTATCATACGTGCCGTTTCGTAAATATCACCGGCGGGAATGGTGGTTATACTTGCTGCCCATTCGGGTGTGTATTTTTGCACGTGGTCTTTGAGTAAATCAAAGCCGTAAGTGTATTGTGCCACATAATCTTTGTCATACAAACCTTCGTTGATAATGACGTTCATCCAAGCCAATAGCAAAGCTAGATCGGTAGAAGGTTTAATCGGTAACCATTTGGTAGAATGTGCCGCCATGGTAGAAAAACGCGGATCAACCGTGATAATAGTGCCACCTCTATCAATCAACTGTGACACTTCTTGTACATGACCGTTATGCATGTTTTCTCCGATATGATTGCCTATCAATACTAAACAATCGGTATTGCGCACATCGGTAGGCTCAGGAGAAGCCAATCCTGCACCGTAAGTAGCTATAAATCCGGCTTCACGGGTAATCAAGCACTGTGCTCCGGCAGGTTCGCCCATGGTATCCGACCCCCAAGCTTTAAACAAATGTTCAAAATGAGGTCCGGTTTTACCGTGGAAAAGCAATGCCATACTTTCTTTACCGTAATTCTTTTCAATGTCTTTCATCCCTTTGATGATGACATCAAAAGCTTCTTCCCAAGTAGCTTCTTTAAATTCTTGTTTACCATCTTTACCTTTTACTCTGATCAAGGGTTTTTTGAGACGGTCTTCATCATAATACATCCCCAATCCGCCTGTTCCACGCGGACATAAACGTCCGTTTGAATGCGGATCGCTATCATTACCTATAATTTTATGTATTTTACCTTCTTTATCGGTATAAGTCCAACCGGCACAGTTCCAAAAACACACTTCACAAACCGTTGGGGTTTTAATGGCTTCGTTTTCCAACAAATGCGGTGTTTTTTCTTCTCCGAAAATAGCACCCATTATACTGGTCAACGGTGGTGTCATTGCCAAACCGGCAGTAGCCGTTCCCGATATTTTGATAAAATCTCTACGACTTAATTTGCTCATAATATTATATATAAATATTTGTTTTCTTTTAATTTTACTCAAAAATAAGTTCTAAAATCCACCGTTTAACTGACAAAAAACACTTTTTTTTGACAAAAGAATGATTCTAATTAAGAAAAATACATTAAATTGATAAATATCATTTTTGCATAAAAAATGGCACCCCACTTGATTTGCAAGGTGCCATCTAAATAAAAAGTTTAAATTAACACTACATTTTTCTATTTACGTTAACAAAAGTATTCAACGGAATACTTTCCGTATGGTGATTGTGCCCAACAAAACTCAGGTTTTGACATGCAAAATGTATTTCTTCTGCTTACACAAGAAAATACACTTGATGTAATCTAAAACAAAAAATTATAAACTATCAAGATTATTTACTCTTTTTATTTATTGGAGACGTTTCCGATGAATTACCAAAATCCAATTCGGACATCTCACCCATTTGATAAAGAATATCCATAGTCTCTTTGGCTTCTTTTTCGTCTACAATACTTATAGCACTGCCTACATGTACTAAAACGTAATCCCCTACCTTAGCCTCTGGAACCATAGCAAGATTGACATCTTTGACAATACCGTCAAAACTGACTTTGGCTATCCTAAAAATTTCATCTAATTGATTATCAATGCTTATTATTTTTCCGGGAATTGCTAAACACATAGTTGGTTAGTTTAAAGTTAAAAGTTAAAAGTTTGGGTTTATAGAGTATTTTAAAATTTAATAATTGTTTTAGTTTCATACATTATGTACGTCTTTTAAATTGATGAATTGATGATTTTATCTGCTTCATAGAGTATTAACGTTTTTAGATGATTGTTTAATTTCATATCATATTATTCGTTTCATAAATTGAGAAATTGATGAAAGGTCACTGAGTGTTTTGTGAGGTAACTAACAAAATTGTATCGTAGTGACCGGTTTTATTGAGAAATTGAGAAATTTTTTTTAAGTCGAAATTTTTCATCAATTCATCATCTCATCAATTCCTAACGACTCAACAACCACTCATACCATTCATTCATTCCTTCTCCGGTGGTGGCAGAGACTTCAAAAAATATCAAATTCGGGTTGACTTGTCTGGCATAATCCTTGACTTTTTCTACATCAAAGTTTACATAAGGTAGTAAATCAATTTTATTAATGATACAAACATCAGAACCTTCAAACATGTCCGGATATTTGATGGGCTTATCATCGCCTTCGGTTGTGCTAATGATAACTACACGGATATTCTCACCCAAATCAAAAGCAGACGGACAAACTAAATTTCCAACATTTTCAATAATCACAATAGAATCAGGTTCCGGATTTAGTTTGGCAATTGCCTGATTGACCATATCGCTGTCTAAATGACAAGCTTTTCCGGTATTGATTTGCACTACGGGTATATTTAAAGCATCTATCCGGTCGGCATCATTCATGGTTTGTTGATCGCCTTCAATAACGTAAAACTTCTTTTTATCTTTATTATCTGCCAGTGTTTTTTCTAACAAAGTCGTTTTGCCTGAACCGGGTGAACTCACCAAATTGACTGCAAAAATATTTTTTGCCATAAAATATCCCCTATTCCGTTCCGCCAACAACTGATTGGCTTGCAAAATATCTTGTTCTATATCGATTATAGTCCTTTCACCATGATGATGATGGTGATGATGCGCATCATGACCGTGTGAATGATTATGATGGTGGTGATGCGAATCATGTTCATGATTGTGCTCACGAATAATATCACCGGGTTTTTGAATACTGATTTGATCTGTCGAACTACATCCGCAAGTTGTACACATAATTAATTGTTTTATATTATTTTTCTATTTCAATATATTTCACTTTCAATTCTTTACCTTGATATATATGTTTAAAATAACTACCACATTTAGGACAAGCATCATAAATATTATGTATATCAAAATCATGATTACAATCGGAACATTTGGCTTTGGCTGGCACAACATCTAAAATTTTTACTGCTTTTTCTAACAATGTTTCCTTTACAGCTAATGGCCAAGCAAATTCAAACGAATCAATCTCAATACCTGACAAAGTTCCTATCTGAATATTTATCTTACTGATATACCGAGCATTAGATTCCTTTGCTTTCTTTTCTGCTAATTGCACGATCCCCAAAGCTATCGACATTTCATGCATTATATCTGATTTTTCTTTGTAATATTTGTTACAATAATTTTTTTTTGTTACATTTGTTGCAAATATAAAACAATTTTTATTATGGCAGTAACTTCTAAGCGAGAAACTTATTTGGAATCCATCTTAAAAATGGGCTATACCCGCCGGGATTTCATGAAATTTGCCACATATATGGCTGCATATATGGGCTTGGAGAACTCCGCAGTCGGTCAGATTGCGCATGCCTTGGAAAAAACACCGCGTTTACCGGTGATTTGGGAACATTATCAAGAGTGTACCTGTTGCAGTGAGTCTTTTATCCGTTCCGACCACCCTATTGTAGCAGACATCATTCTGGATAAAATTTCACTAGACTATACCGAAACTTTAATGGCTGCCGCCGGTGAACAAGCAGAAGCTGCCAAACACGATACTATGAAAAAATATCATGGCGAATATATTTTGTGTGTAGAAGGCTCCATTCCACTTGGTGACGACGGTAATTATTGTTGTATTGCCGGAAAAACAGCCATAGAACAATTTAAAGAAGCCGCCGAAGGTGCCAAAGCCATTATAGCTTGGGGTAGTTGTGCTTCCAATGGTTGTGTCCAATCGGCAAAACCCAATCCAACTGATGCTACGCCTATTCATAAATTAGTTTCAGACAAACCGCTCATTAGAGTTCCGGGATGTCCCCCTATAGGTGAAGTTATGGCAGGTGTCATAGTTCACGTTGTGGCATTTGGAAGATTGCCCGAGCTTGACGGTGCCAAAAGACCCAAAGCTTTTTATGCTAAACGCGTACACGATAGCTGCTACAGAAGGGCTTATTATGATGCCGGTTTGTTTGTAGAATCATTTGATGATGAAAACGCCAAAAAAGGCTATTGTTTATACAAAGTAGGTTGTAAAGGCCCTATGACATACAATGCTTGTGGCACCATAAAATGGAATAATGGAGTTAGTTTCCCGATTCAGTCCGGTCACGGTTGTTTCGGTTGTAGTGAAGACAATTTCTGGGACAATGGACCAATCTACGAAAGATTAACCGCAGTTCCCGGTTTTGGCATTGAACATACTGCAGACAGTATAGGTAAAGCAGTAACAGGCGCAATTGCCGTAGGTATCGGTGCGCATGCTATTGCCAGCACTATTAAAAGTAAACTAAAAAAATCAGAAAACTAATAAAACTATCATATTATGGCTGAAAGAATAGTAGTAGATCCGGTAACGCGGATTGAAGGTCATTTAAGAATTGAAGCCGAAGTTAAAGACGGTAAAATTGTAGATGCTTGGAGCTCTAGCACAATGGTTCGTGGATTGGAAAATGTGGTTAAAGGAAGAGATCCGAGAGATGTTTGGGCGTTTGTACAAAGAACTTGTGGGGTTTGTACAACAGCACATGCATTAACTTCAGTGCGAGCAGTTGAAGATGCTCTAAGAATTGTTATACCCCCTAATGCAGATTTAGTAAGAAATATCATGGCTGCCGCCTTATACATGCATGATCATGTAGTACATTTCTATCATTTACACGCATTAGATTGGGTGGACGTCGTCAGTGCTTTGAAAGCCGACCCGAATCAAACCTCGAAATTAGCTCAAAGTATTTCCAGTTGGCCAAAAAGTTCGCCCGGATATTTTTCAGATATTCAAAAACGTTTAACAAGATTTGTAGAAAGCGGACAACTTGGCATTTTTGCAAACGGTTATTGGGGACACCCTCAAATGAAATTACCGCCCGAAGCTAACTTAATGGCTGTGGCTCATTATCTGGAAGCATTAGAATGGCAAAAAGAAATCGTTAAGGTGCACACCATATTCGGTGGTAAAAATCCACACCCCAATTATTTGGTAGGTGGTATGGCATGTGCCATCAGCGAAGATCATATTGGTGGACTTAATGCCGAAAGATTGGCTTATGTAGGCCGATTACTTGAAGAAGGTAAACAATTTGTAGAACAAGTATATGTTCCTGATTTATTGGCTATCGCATCATTCTATAAAGATTGGGGAGCGATCGGTAAAGGATTCGGTAACTATATGAGTTATGGAGAATTCCCCGTTAACGGCTATAACGGTAAAGAATTCAAATACCAACAAGGTGTTATTTTAAACCGCGATTTATCCAAAGTTTATGATGTTAACCACCGCAACGAAGATATTCAAGAATTTATTAATAATTCATGGTATAATTATTCAGACGGAGACGACAAAGGTAAACATCCTTGGAAAGGTGAAACCAACATCAAATATTCAGGACCAAAACCTCCATACAAACATCTGAACATAAATGAAAAATACAGCTTCATCAAAACACCTCGTTGGCGTGGCAAACCTATGGAAGTAGGACCATTGGCTCGAATTTTGGTCAACTATGCTCGCGGTGATAAAGAAACCCAAGAACAAGTCAATGCGGTTCTTTCTTATCTAGATGTACCAATTGATGCCATGTTCTCAACACTTGGTAGAACTGCTGCAAGAGCACTCTGTGCCAAACAAGCTGCCGGCTGGGGAATTGAATTCTATAACAGATTGATGGAAAATATCAAGAACGGTGATACCCGAATGGCATCGTCAGAAATGCGTGATCCAGATAAATGGCCTAAGGAAGCCAAAGGAGTCGGATTTATGGAAGCACCACGTGGTGCTCTGGCACACTGGATTGTCATAAAAGATAAAAAAGTAGCCAATTATCAACAAGTGGTTCCTTCAACTTGGAATGCTTCGCCAAGAGATCCCAAAGGGCAACGATCCGCCTATGAATCAACATTGCTTGATACTCCGGTAGCAGATGAAAAATTACCTTTGGAAATCATAAGAACCATTCATTCGTTTGATCCTTGTATTGCATGTTCCGTTCATTTGTATGACGAACATGGTAAACATATAACCGGTGTTAATACCGTTTCGGTTTGTACAGTATAATTTTAATCCGGCGAAATTTTTGCCAATAAATTTCGCCGGAATTTTAAAATTAATTTATTATGAAAGAAAAAGAATTTAAACGTATATATGTCTGGCAATTACCGGTTAGGATTTTTCATTGGGTAAATGCTTTTTCCATAGTCGTATTGGCTATAACCGGAATTATTATAGCCGATCCGCCTGCATTACAGAGCAATCACGAAGCTTATGAAACTTACTATATGGGATATGTTCGCGTAACGCACTTTATAGCCGCTTATTTTTTTGTAGCAGCTATGTTGTTACGTATATACTGGGCTTTTGTCGGTAATAAGTTTGCTCATTGGAAATCCTTTGTGCCTTTTACAAAAAAATGGTTTAGTAATTTGTTTTATGTTATTAAGCACGATGTGTTTCTTTTGCCCTATAATGAAAAAAAATCCAAACTATTACATATTAAAGTTGGACACAACAGTTTAGCATCATTTACATATCTAATAATGTTTATTCTGGCATTAATCATGGTTTTTACCGGTTTCGGACTTTATGCTCAGAACACTTCGTGGTGGCTACCAAAATTATTTAGTTGGGTTCCTGTCTATCTTGGGGGTGATTTTACAGCCCGATTAATTCATCACATCACAATGTGGTTAATGTTATTTTTGATTTTTATTCATATTTACTTTGTGATATTTCATGATGTCAAAGATAAAGACGGAGAAGTATCTTCAATGATAAACGGACACAAATTTGAACCAAATAAATAAGTTTGGCTTGATATATCAAAATTAATGTACCTTTACTTTGAGCGTAAAGGTACTTTTTAATTAATAAAAAATGGAAGAAAAAAATATTGCACAAAAAGAAGGTTTTACAGATTTATTTGCCGATAAAAAAGGAAAAACACTGGTACTTGGCATAGGCAATTATTTGATGGGAGATGAAGGTGTCGGGGTACATATTGCCCACCGATTGGAAAAAACTAAATTACCTGATTATATTGATGTTTTAGACGGTGGAACAGGCGGTTTTTTTTTAATGAACGTATTTGATGAGTACGGTAGAATTATTTTGGTTGATGCCACAATGGACGGCAAACCGGCAGGAACTATTTCAGTTATAAAACCGCGCTTTGCAGCCGATTACCCTACTGCATTAAGCGTTCATGATGTGGGTTTACGTGATATGATTGAAGCACTTTATCTTCAAGATAATCTCCCTGAAATTCATCTGGTTACTATTTCCGTTAAAGGTATCCAACCAATGGTTGTAGGTATGACTCCTGAAATAGAAAAATGTGTCCCCGAAGCGGTTAAAACCATATTGGAATTGGCAGAAAAAATTCAATCAAAATGAGTAAAATACGAGAATTTTTTGAACGGCGTGCCGCCGGTTTGGCTCGTGAGCGGGAACTAAAAAACAAATCCGCTCACAAAGAACAAAATAAAGCCGTTCAAAACAAAGCGGAAGAAAAAACTGATTTGGATGCCGACTTAACCGATGATGAATTTTGGTATATTTTCAATACCTTTATAAAAAGAATTAATAATAAAGCAACCGACCCGCAAAAAATTCTTTTGGACATCTTAAAAGACTTTACACCCAAAAAAATAGAACAATTCGGAAAACGATATCAAGAGTTGAACAAATGAAGTACTTAACAGATTACAGAAATCCGGAATTAGCCAAAAAAATACTGGAAGAAATCAAAAAAACGGTTACTAAACCTTGGACTATCATGGAAGTTTGTGGCGGACAAACCCATTCGTTAGTCAAAAACGGCATTTTAGACGTATTACCCAAAGAAATCACCATGGTGCATGGTCCCGGCTGTCCGGTTTGTGTTACGCCTTTACATCTCATAGACAAAGCCATTTATCTTGCCAAAGAAAAAGGTGTTATTTTATGTAGTTTTGGCGACATGCTACGAGTACCCGGCTCCAAAGAAAGTTTGCTAGAAGCCAAAGCACAAGGTGCCGATATCAGAATATTATATTCACCACTCGAAGCCGTACAAATAGCCCAACAAAATCCTGATAAAGAAGTGGTCTTTTTTGCTGTTGGCTTTGAAACCACCGCACCGGCAAATGCTTTGTCAGTTATCCATACCAAAAAACTCGGCTTAAAAAATTATTCTATCCTGACGTCTCACGTTTTAGTACCGCCTGCCATTGAAAACATTATGGAAGATGTCGATGCGCATATTGACGGATTTTTAGCCGCCGGACATGTCTGCACCATTATGGGTTATTGGGAATATTATCCTTTGGTCGAAAAATTCAAAATTCCCATTGTCGTTACCGGATTTGAACCTGTTGATATTTTACAAGGTATTTTAATGGTTGTTAAGCAATTGGAAGAAGGTCGTTATGAAGTGGAAAATCAATATACCCGCTATGTAACCGAAGAAGGCAATCAACCCGCACAAGACGTTATTTTTCAAGTATTTGAAATATCTGACAGGGTTTGGCGCGGTATGGAAAATATCCCTAATAGCGGTTACAGAATCAAAGACGAATATGCAGAATTCGATGCCATTAAAAAATTTGATATACAACTTGAAGAAGTCAAAGAAAATCCCGAATGTTTAGCGGGCGAAATAATGAAAGGTATCATCAAACCCTTCCAATGTCCGGCATTTGGCAAAAAATGTACACCCGAAAATCCTTTGGGTGCCCCAATGGTCAGTAGTGAAGGCGCTTGTGCGGCTTATTACCATTATTCAAATGTTTTTAGTAGTCCAAAAAAATGAAAATCTTATTTATCACTGATGCTTTTAACGGTATGTCGCAGCGTTTGTGGATTGAACTGGACCGTCTGAACCACGACGTTCAAGTTTTGGTTTATACCGGTTATGAAAAACAGTTATTTGATAAAATTGATGATTACCAGCCCGATTTAATCATTGCGCCATACTTAACCCGTAAAATACCGACCGAAATTTGGCAAAACCACGTTTGTCTGATAGTTCATCCGGGGGTCAAAGGCGACCGTGGAGCATCGTCTTTGGATTGGGCTATTTTAAGGGATTGCAAACAATGGGGCGTTACGATTTTGCAAGCCGTAGAAAAAATGGATGCCGGTCCGGTGTGGGCAAGTCACGAATTTGCAATGCGACCGGCAAGTAAAAGCGAACTATACCGATGTGAAGTTACCCAAGCTGCCGCCAAAGGCATACTTGAAGCTGTTGAAAAATATCAATCCGGAAATTTTATTCCCGAAACTACTCAGACCGGCTCACCCGACATCAAAGGCACTTGGAACAGAAAGACCCGTCAAGAAGATTACGCCTTTTCATGGAATGAACCCGCCAAAGACATCATCAAAAAAATTAATGCAGCCGATAGTACACCGGGCGTAAAAATTGAGCTATTCGGTGAAAATTATTTTTGCTATGGTGCCACTTACGAAGCTAAACTCACAGGACAACCCGGCGAAATTTTAGCACAACGCGAACAAGCCGTATGTATTGCCTGCAAAGACGGTGCTGTTTGGTTGGCGCAACTCAAAAAAGAAGGTAAAGAACAAATCAAATTACCGGCAACTATCTGTCTAGGCCCAAAAGCCGATAATATTTCAAATTCCATAATTGGATTTTATAAAGCGGATTACCCTACCCGTCAAGAAATTTATTACGAAATTGAAAATGATATCGGTTACCTGCATTTTGATTTTTATAATGGTGCTATGGATACTTACCGCTGTCGCCGGTTGACAGAAGCGCTGAAAGAACTCAAAGAACAAACGCAAATCATCGTATTAACCGGTGGTAGGGATTTGTGGTCTAACGGCATACACTTAAACGTTATTGAACATTCGGAAAATCCCGCACAAACTTCTTGGGAAAACATTCAAGCCATAGACGATTTGATTTTGGAATTGATTTTATCAACCGATCATTATATTATTTCCGCCTTACAAGGCAATGCCGGCGCCGGCGGCGTTTCTCTGGCACTAGCTGCCGATAAAGTATTGTGCCGTGAAGGTATCGTTTTAAATCCGCATACCAAAAATATGGGACTTTACGGGTCAGAATATTGGACTTACTTGTTGCCCAAACGTATCGGATTTGACAAAGCCGAACGCTTTACAAATGATTGCTTACCTTGGGGTGTGCAAATTGCTTTTGAAATTGGTATGATTGACGGCTATTACGGACAAACACCTGTCGAATTTATGAGCTATGTCAAAGATAAAGCCAACGAAGTTAAAAACCTGAAATATTTTGACAAACTGTTGAAAGCCAAGCGTTTTCAACGTATGAAAGATGAGCGTAACAAGCCCTTGGAACGTTACCGTAAAGAAGAACTGGCACAAATGCACCGCAATTTCTTTGAAGACAATTGGCAATACAACCGGAAACGGTTTTGTTTTGTCCACAAAATACCGGATACCGGTGTGGAAACTTTTGAAAATCTGTATCGTAACAGACGTGAAATATACCGCAAACGCAAGTGGGAAAAGTATGATTATGAAGAATAGTCACACGTTACTAGTAACAAGTAGAAAGTATCGTAACCATCTATTTATTGAACAAGATCAAATAACACTTTTAATAAATCCCCATCGATCAATCCGTCTCTTTCCAATGTTTGCCAATCGGTTTTCATAATTTTATATGCCGGTTCGTTTTGCGTATCCTTTTGGTTTTTTAAATTCTTATAGGTTTTCATAGCTAGTTCTTTGTTTCCTTTTAACAATTGTAAATGTGCTTCATTAATAGATTTTGCCAACAATACGGAAGGCAAAGGTAACACATGATTCAAAGATCGTTCGGCTTTTTCAAATTCACCGGCACGCATAGCATACCATGAATAATCGGTATGGGCAAGTGCCAGACTTTCATTTACTTTATCGTTATCGGGATATTTTTCTTTTAATGAATTTAAAATATCAAGAATTTTTTCTTGCCAATTCATTTTTTTCCGTGGGTCCAAAGTCTCGGCTATTTTTTCTTTTAACGCATTTGTTTTATTGATTTGCACTATAATATCGACATAAGCTGCATCAACTTCAATAAAATATTTATTAAAATAGCTCCAATCACTTTTCATACTTTCGATGACCGGTAATTTATGATCAACTTGTGCTAAATATTTGTTGACTTTTTCTAATAACGCAATACTTTGTTTTTTATAATTGATATCGCCGGTAGCTTCGAGCAAATATTGATTCATCGTGATTAAATTCATCATACTGGCTATCAAATCCGGAATGAAAACATCTGCTTGACGGGATAGTTTTTCACGCAAATCAATGGCATCTTTATAATAAACTTGTGCCATTTCAAATTTTTTATTTTCATCATACAAAACAGCCAAATTATGCAAAACATTAGCAATATAATGTTTGTATTTTTCGGGGTCATCTACCGCCATTTCCCGATATAAAAGCAATGCTCGTTTAAAATAAGTTTCTGCTTGTTGTAATCGATATTGTCTGTTTTTTTCTTTTTCTTCTTCTTTAATTGCATTTGTCGAAAAGATTCCAACGCCGGAAAACCCCGATAAACCGCCGCTGTCATAATCATCTCTGACTTCCATTTGTTCAGTGTAAACAATCCCTAACCCGTTGAGTGTATTGGCGTAAAAAGGTAAATAAGTCTTGCGGTCAATATCCAACAGTTGTTCATAAACCTTTAATGTCCTTTTATAATATCCTGCTGCATCGTCATATTTATACATTGTTTTGGCAACCACAGCCAAATTATTGTAAACCGAAGCTAATAACGGTAAATAATATGTAGGATTTTCTTGGCTTAAAGCATCAAAAATACGCATAGCTTTGATAAAATAACGTTGCGAATCATACATATTGTGTTGGTCCATATAAACGTTAGCCAATTGAAAGTAAATACGAGCGGTTAATTCATCAAAATTTTCATTCTTTTCATAAAATTTCAAAGCTTCTAAATAAGCATTTTTAGCTTGACGTAATTGTCCGGCTTGATATAGTAAATCTGCCAAATTGTATTGAATTTCAGCTTTATTCTGTTCTTGAATAGGACTTTGTTTTTCCATAGAATTTAGAAGTTTCAAAGCTTTTTGATACAAAGTAATGGCTTGCAAACGGTCTTGACGCATACGGGCTAACATTGCCAAATTACTCAAAACCATCGCTTTATTGAGATTCAATTGATTTTTTTGTGATTCGGGCAATTCTTCATGCAAGCTCAACGATTTGAAAAAATATTGTTCGGCTTCCTTGTTGTTCTCTAAAAAAAGTGATAAGCGCCCCAAAGTATTAAAAATATCTATTTTCAAAGGCAAACTATTGGTTAAATGTAAAGCGTTCCGGTAAGTTTCAACCGCATCATCATAGTGTTTCAGTTCGATAAACTGTTGTGCTTTTTCTAATAATTTTTTTAAATCTGTTTTGATTTCAGTCATGTTAAATTGTTTTCTAAAATAGTTAAATAATCTCTTCTGCCAATTAGTGATACTTTAAAAATTTCATCGCCTCGATTGGTTGGTTTATGAACATCAAACAGAATAAAATTCTGTTGTTTTAAATATTCTAATAGATGATAACCGGCATGACGCATCACATTCTCATCTTTACCGGAAATATACTCACCGAAAAACAAATTATTGATAGCTACTCCCAGTGCAACAGCAACAATTTCTTGCGCTTTTTTTACCGTTATCCAAATTAAATTATCGGTTTTGTGAAAATCTTTAAAAGCGTTCATCATGATTCCCGTGAGCCAAAAATCATTCATTTCACCTTGATTTTCAATACCTTGAATAAACTTTAAACTACTATCTAAGTCATTATTAAAACCGGTAGTAAAATTTTTATCTGTTTCAAAGTTAAGCTTATAATCTTGTGGCAAGATTACTTTTCTAGGATCCGGTGTCCACCACTTGGGATAACGCATAGGATGTGACCAACAGAAAAAACCGGAATAATAAGCCTTGAAAAGCCAATCACTTGTGCAAAGTCCTCCCTCAGCTAAAAGCCCATCCGGACCGGCAAAATCCGGTGGTGGAAATTGAATCGGATTAGTATTTAATGAAAATATTGGCATAAGTCAATGTAAAAGTAAAAAAAAAATCTTTTTGGTAACATAAATTACATTGATTTTTTTATTTTTACACATATTTTTTTGTGTGTGGAAACTTATCATATACATATAAAAGGAATTGTGCAAGGCGTTGGTTTTAGACCATTTGTCTATCAAATGGCCATGCAAAAACATCTTAAAGGTTGGGTTAACAACACAACTGACGGCGTACATATCCAAATCAATGCCGATGAAAGAGAAGCTAATCTGTTTTTAAAAAAAATTTTAGACAACCTGCCACCTTTGGCTGTGATTACCGATTACTCTATTAAAAAAGTTGATAATCAATATTTTAAAAGTTTTAAAATTATCAAAAGTGAAAGTAATGCGACCACCAATGTATTAGTAACACCCGATGTCGCCATGTGTCCGGATTGCCGACGCGAACTTTATAATCCCGAAGACAGACGTTACCAATATCCGTTTATAACCTGTACCAATTGCGGACCACGTTACTCTATCATCACCGCCCTACCCTACGACCGTCCTTTTACAACTATGCACAAATTTGAAATGTGTCCGGTCTGTCAAGCCGAATACAACAATCCGCTGGAACGCCGGCATTTTTCACAAACCAACTCTTGCCCCGAATGTCCGGTAGAAATGCAATGGTATGAAAACGGAAAACTAACGGAACATTTTACCGATTTAGAAAAGGTAATCCAATATTGGAACGACGGAAAAATCATCGCTATTAAAGGAATCGGCGGGTATTTGCTGACTTGCGACGCTACCAATATAGATGCCGTAAATACATTACGAAAACGCAAACAACGTCCTGCTAAACCTTTTGCATTAATGTATCCCGATATACCAAGCATTGAAAAAGATACATTTATCAACAGCGATGAAAAAAATGAATTGAAAAGCATTAGCGCTCCTATTGTCTTATTACAATTAAAAAAACAACCTGCTTCAAAAATAGCTATCGATAAGATTATCAAAGACTTGGGACGTATTGGTGTGATGTTGCCTTATACTCCCTTATATGATTTGTTGCTTGCCAAATTCGGTAAACCTATCATCGCTACCAGTGGCAATATTACGGGTTCTACCATTATATACGATGACCAAACGGCTATTGATTATTTAACACATATCGCCGATGTTCTCTTGATGAACAACCGTAACATCGTCATTCCGCAAGATGACGGACTGGTGCAATTTTCGACTAAATACCGGCAAAAAATTGTTCTGCGTCGTTCGCGGGGCAAGGCGCCTATTTATATCAATCCTAAATTAAACTTTCATAAAAAAAGTATTTTGGCCACAGGTAGTATGTTGAAAAGTGTATTTGCATTTACACATCAAAATAATATTTTTATCAGTCAATATCTGGGTAATACCGAAAGTTACGAAGCGCAAAATAATTATGAAAAAACTTTTAAACACCTTACAAATATCTTAAAACCCGATATAGAAACTGTCGTTACAGATAAACACTCCGCCTATTTTGCAACGGAATTCGGCAAAAAGTATGCTCAAAAGAACAAAATCAAACACGTTGAAATTCAACATCATAAAGCGCATTTATTAAGTGTTTTAGCAGAAAATAATTTGCTCGATAGCCAAGACAAAATTTTGGGTATAGTTTGGGATGGCACCGGATTGGGTGACGACGGTAATATTTGGGGTGGTGAATTTTTTCATTATCAAAAGTATAAAATTGAACGCTTACATCATATTGGTGAATTTGATTTTATTCTGGCAGATAAAATGGTTAAAGAACCTCGTATATCTGCTTTGGCAATCGGACATAAGTTTGAAAAAGCGCAAAAATATTTACAACCGAAATTCAACGAAACGGAGTGGAAAATTTATCAAAAACTCTTATCAAATACGCAACTCAAAAGCACAAGTATGGGACGCTTATTTGACGCTGTGGCTTCCTTAGTTTTCAATTTTGATATACACAGCTATGAAGCAGAAGTAAGTATGAAACTCGAATGGCAAGCCACACAATTTCTCGAAAAAAATCAAACCGACGGCTATAACCTAACGGCATATGCTTATGAAAATTTTAGCGGTTTTATATTTGAACAAATTATTGATGACTTAAATAAAAACATTGATTTTCAAAAGATTGCAGCTAAATTTCATTTAACATTAGTTAATTATATTTGGCAAATAGCCGATCAATACGGATATGAACATCTAGCGTTTAGCGGTGGTGTATTTCAAAATGCGCTATTGGTGGACTTAATGATTGAAAAAAATAATAACCGGAAAAAATTGTATTTTCATAAAGAATTATCGCCCAATGATGAAGGGATTGTTTTAGGGCAGTTGGTTTATGGTTTGATACATGCATAGTGTAGTACCTACGGTGCTCAATGGTAGTATCTTATTGTAACGTTACAAAGGTATATTCCGTCATACCTTTGGAACTAAGTGATTGAAAAAACATTTTTTCTAATGAAAAAGTGTATATTTGGTTTAGAAAAATAACTATTTTGTAGAAAATGACAACGGATTGATATGAAAAAAAGCTTATTAAAATCACAATGTCCCGCACCCAAATTTGATTTTGATATCATTACTTTGGCACACGGAAGCGGTGGTAAATTAACCAATCAATTATTGGAAACCGGTGTTTTTGACTTACTCAAAAATGATATTCTCGATAAACATCACGACGGTGCTTTTTTGGAAATGAATGGACAAATAGCTTTTTCAACCGATAGTTTTGTTATCTCCCCTATCGAGTTTCCGGGCGGTGATATAGGCGAATTGGCTGTCAACGGCACAGTTAACGATATAGCCATGTGTGGCGCCATTCCACAATATTTATCGTTAAGTTTTATCATTGAAGAAGGATTGGAAATCAGCAAATTTTGGGACATTATTGTCTCGATAAAATATGCGGCGGAAAAATCAGGAGTAAAAATCGTAACCGGTGATACCAAAGTAGTTGATAAAGGTAAAGGCGACAAAATTTTTATCAACACAACCGGCATTGGTAAATTGCACCCGAAAGCACAAATTGATTCGTCCAGAATAAAATCTGGCGATAAAGTAATTGTTAGCAATAGTCTTGCTACCCATGGCATTGCCATATTATCTGTAAGAGAAGGTTTACAATTTGAATCGCAAATTGAAAGCGACACAACCAATCTCAATCATTTAACCAATGAATTGTTGGATAAATTTGGTGAGAAAATCCACCTATTCCGTGATCCGACCCGCGGTGGTGTAGCGGCGACTTTAAACGAGATTGCTTCCGAAATCAATAAAGGTATTATTTTACACGATAACAAAATCCCTGTTTTACCGCAAGTCAAAGCGGCATGTGAAATTCTCGGATTAGACCCGTTATATACGGCAAACGAAGGTGTTTTTATGAGTTTTGTCGATGCCGGAATTGCCGATGAAGTTGTAAAAACATTACAACAATATCCCGAATCAAAATATGCATCAATTATAGGTGAAGTCAGCGAAAAACCTAATGGTAAAGTATTAATAACCAATCCGATGGGCGGCAAACGAGTAGTGCATATGCCTATCGGAGAACAATTACCGCGGATATGTTAGGATATAGTAACATGTAACAAGTGGAGCAATTATTGATGAGTTGATGAATTGATGAGCTGATGAAAACTTATAAAGTTATAAAAAAATCATCATTTCATCAATGAAACCGGTCACTTCGATACAATTTTGTTCGTTACCTCACAAAATCACTCAATGACCTTTCATCAATTCCTCAATTTATGAAACGAATAATATGGTATAAAATAATAAATAATCATCAAAAAACGAAATAATCTATGAAGCAGATAAAGTCATCAATTCATCAATCTCAAAGCACATATATTATGAAACGAAAATCATTCTTTAAACACGTAAATAATCTATGAACCGAAACTTTTAACTTTCAACTTTTAACTCCACAACCATGACACTACCATTATTCATCGGATTTACAGCGGCACTGGTTCACGTTTTAACCGGTCCGGATCATTTGGCGGCGGTTACACCCTTAGTATTGGAAAAGAAATCAAAGTCGTGGAAAATTGGTTTGGGTTGGGGATTGGGACATGTTTTAGGTATGTTACTCATCGGTTTATTGTTTTATTTTTTAAAAAATCAAATTCCGGTTGAAAACATTTCTAAAAACAGTGAAAAATTTGTCGGCTTTATGTTAATCGGTATCGGTATTTGGGCTTTATATCGAACACAGCAAAGAAAAAAAAGTCTGGCATATCCACATACACATTCGCAAGAAAACAGCACATACACTCATGTTCATAAAACAACAGGAAAGCACCAACACAC
This sequence comes from Flavobacteriales bacterium, assembly GCA_026996605.1. Lineage (GTDB taxonomy): Bacteria > Bacteroidota > Bacteroidia > Flavobacteriales > Flavobacteriaceae > WGBX01. Next base: position 51,566 of record JALWLE010000141.1, on the reverse strand, counting down.
TAATATCAAAAAACACAATACCGTTTTATCTTTTTTTATCGGTATTATTCATGGATTTGCAGGGATTTCTCACTTTATCTTGATGCTACCGGTATTGGGCTATAAATCTGCTACTGATTCTATTCAATATATGATTGGTTTTGGATTGGGTATTGTCAGTGCAATGACCATTTATGCCTTATTTATCGATAAGATTTCCGGTTCAAAACATGATTACCATAGCCAAAAAATCATTTGGCTACAATATATTGGCGCCATATTTGCTTTTGCCATTGGTATATATTGGATTTATATTAATTAAAAAAAAAACTGCTAAAAAAGCCATAAACACAGTTGTAATATAAGTGTCGTTGACTTTTTAGCAGTCCTATAAAATTATTTAATCAATTCTTTCTATATCATTCTTTTAACGATGCCGGAACTTCACCTGTAAGCGTTTTTAAGAAATCAATAATCTGATTGACTTCCTCATCTGTTAAATCCTTATTTGATTGTGTTTTACCCATAATCTTGACGGCTTGTGCCAAATCTTGTACACTCCCATCGTGAAAATATGGTGCTGTTTTTTCTATATTTCTCAAAGAAGGCACTTTAAATACATATTTATCTGCTTCATTTTTTGTTACATCATATCTTCCGTTATCTATTTTTTTACTTTTAGTAAAATCCCAATAATTGCCAAAAATACCGAATTTCTGATAACTGTTTCCTCCAAATAAATTACCGGAATGACAAGCCGTGCAACCTGCATTGATAAAGGTTTGAAGCCCTTTTTTCTCCTTGGTGTTTAAAGCATCATCATTACCTGCAATATAGTCATCAAATTTTGAAGGCGTTATCAATTTTCTTTCAAAGGCACCAATGGCTTTTTTCAAATTTTCGTATGTAAGAGACGGTTTTTCGGGAAAAACTTTTGCAAACATTGTAACGTATTCGTCAATTTTTGACAATCTATCAATTACCGCTTTTTCACTAGGCATTGCCATTTCTACCGGATTTAAAATCGGTCCGCCTGCTTGTGCTTCTACATCAGGTTCTCTACCATCCCAAAATTGTGCAATATGTAAAGCGGCATTAAGCGTTGTAGGCGAATTTCTATCACCTAATTTACCATCATTTCCTTTTGAAAAAGGTTGATTATCAACACCAAACGTATTTAAATTATGACAAGTGTTACAACTTTGAACATTGTCTTTTGATAATCGCTTGTCAAAATACAGTTTTTTACCCAATGCTACTTTTTCATCGGTTACAGGATTATCCGGATTTTCTGCCACTTTTGGCAAAACACCAAACATTTGTCTGGCTTTTGCGTTCAGTTTCTTGAATGTATCTGTCTTTTTTTCAACATTTGTCAGTGTCTTGTTTTGCTCTTTCTGATTGTTATTTCCACAACCAATAAAAAATAATACTATAAACACAAAAATCAATATTTTTTTCATATCTCTTATATTTTTGATTAATTTTTCCTTTCTTAAAATTAGATTACTACTGCATGTTTGGTACTAATTAGTTTTGTTAATAACGACCAATAAATTTTATATCAGTAAAAATAATAAAAATATCATAAATATAGTATGAATTTTGATTGTTATCTTTCTCAAAGATAAATAATTAAAAACTATAAAGTTGTCGTGCATACGTCACCAAATGACATTTTATAAATATACAAATAAAGAACCATAGGAGCGAAACCTTTGTAAAACTTCTTAATTTAGGTAAATACAATAAGTCTCATTGAGACGACAACTTTGTTTCTAAGACTCTATTTTTTTATCGTAACATTTATTGCTGTAATTTAAAATTGTTCTAAATAAACCTGTGTAGATCATTTTCTCAAAACCAATTAAAATACAAAAATATCAAAATTAAAGAACTATGCTCATCGCCATTTCTACAAACGATAGATAAACCATTGACAGACGAACAGGCAGAGCGGCTGCCTTTGCATTTTTTTAAGACAAAAGACAATGAAATTGTCAACTTATCTTTTTAAAAAAATCAGCACGAACACCACGACCATGACAGAAGTGAAGGCAATCACCGTCAAGAACGACACGGACACGGATTAGGACGGGATGTGGACTTGAATACGGGTAAGCTTTTCCTCATCATCATGATGATGAGGAAAAACATTCGCATGACGAAGTAGTTGAACAACTAAAAACGTAGATATATTTTTGGTTAGTACCGTAAGTAAATATATGAGTGAAACCAAGAACGTGGCAAAATTCCTTTCAAACTAATTAAAGGTAAAAAATTACGAATATTGTTTAGGATTATATCAAAAGCTTAGCTGAAATTGTAAGATTTAAAAGCAGAGTAAGTAAAATACTTAATAAAAAAAGAAATTGACACTTAAAATGATTAAAAATTTAAGTTAACAATCGAATATTCCAAGTGAAGAATTAATTCGAAATTATTAATAAATAATGCTAACACTATATATGTCCGTGGCGGAATTTTCGTCTACTACAATGTTTATGAGTATTTACACCGGAAAATTCATAGAATTTTTCTATCTTTGTTGCATAAGGTAAAGTTAGCAAATTTTAAACAGACTACGACGTCATATATAAACCTTTGTGCAATATTATGGCAAATATAAATTACACAATTAAATGATAAGAACAATAAAATATATTTCGATCGGTATTATCTTAATAATTAGTTTAATTATAATTTTGGGCGGAGGACTTGGGGATAGATATGATTATGAATTAATTAATCAAGGTAAACCAATAATATTTGCTCATAGAGGTTATGTAAACTTAAATGTAGAGAATAGCAAAGAATCTTTTTCAAAAAGTGATAGTATTGGTTTTAATGCAATTGAAACAGACATTAGTTGTACTAAAGATGGCAAACTAATTATTTTTCATGATAAGTCTGCTAAGCGTTTGTTAGGAATTGATACTAATATTAACGAAATGAAATGGAATGATATTAAACAAAGAAAATTAGTATATAATGGAAAACAAACTAAAAACAAAGTACTTTCTTTGGATGAGTTTTTAGAACAAACTAATTTTTCAAAGATATTATACCTTGATATAAAAGAAACATCAAAATCAATCGCAGATTCTTTGCTTTTTATTCTTAAAAAAAATAGAAAAAAAGAAAATATTATTATCGCTGACGAAAATCTCTTGTTTTTAATATATATAAAAATGAAGGCACCAAATATAAAAGTGGCATTAGAGGGCTTCAACAAAGGAAAGGAGTGGATATATTACATTATTCCTGTCAATTATAAACCAGATTATTATTCTAGTTTTTTATCAGAAGTAAACGAAAAACATATTGCATTTCTAAAAAAACATAACTTAATAAAAAATAAAATTACTTACGGCGTAGATGCTAATAATATAAATACTGTATTAAGTTTGGGTATTCAAAATATTATTCTTGATTATGATAATTCAATAGGAAGCATTGATAATTTAGAAAAAAAATTATTATTAAAAAATCAAGCAAAAAACAAAAAAAATGACACCAAATAAAAATATATTATTAAAAATGAAAACATATTTGTTAGTCATATCAGTTTTTTATTTTTAGGGCAATATTGTTAGTAAGTGGGTTTGATAAGATAAATTTAAATGAAGAATCATACTTAACTATTATTAAAACTTTTATAACGGGAATAAGATTTAATATAGCTATTTCAGGACATATTCATATTATTCTATTTCTAATTTCGTACTTTGTAAAAGGTAGTGTCCATTATTATCAATGAATTTTAAAAAATCCGATTTTTCAAATCCATACCCGACATCAATTATTGAAGCATTTTAAGTTTCAATAAACAAAGCGCTTGCTACTATTAAAAAAGTGAATTTTTTTTTTTCTTTTTTTGAAAAACTAAGACACAGGTTTCTATTTAGGAGGAAAATTTTCTAAAAGTTTATAAATAGCTTTTTTAAACTGCTTATAGTCATTACCGCTTAAGTTAATATATTTTCTACCGGACCAAATTACTTTTTTTTGTTTTAAATCGACAATGTCTATAAATAAAGTGCCTTCTTTTGATTTTTCAATATAGGCACGACTATAGAAAGGAGAATAATATTGCGGATAAACATCTATTCTATCATGTAAATCGGTAAAAATATTGATAATCAAATCCGGATGACTTGATTTGGTAAAGCCTTTTTGCAACATAACTTCGGAAATGGTTTTTACGACAAAACGTTTCTTTTTGGTAGGTATTTTTAAGTGATCTAAACCTTTTTTAAAGAATGCATAGGTTTTATATTGCGTGAAGTCAATGGATTTATCATATTCTATTTTGGTGGACGAACATGAGGTTATTAATAATGTAAAAAGAATTGCCGGAATAATTAATTTGAATTTCATTTTAATAGAATTTTGTTATTAAAATTAAACAAAAATCATTCCAAATTATATTATCGGGCTTGAAATAAGAAAACCGTAGGGCGTTTGTGTAAATCGGGTAAATGTTTTGACCATTTTTTTACCGGCATGGTTTTAATAAATTCGGTAGAGAGGGTCAAATCGCAAGCAATACATAGTTGCGTATCGGGATGTAAGTATTTTAAGAAACTTTGCAGTAGTTTTTGATTGCGATATGGGGTTTCGATACAGATTTTTGTACAATTATTTTTTGCGGAAACTTGTTCCAAATGCTTGATTTTACGTTTGAGTTCAGAGGATTCTTTAGGTAAATAACCTTCAAATGAAAATTTTTGTCCGTTTAAACCGGACCCCATCAGTGCTAACATCAACGACGACGGACCGGTTAAAGGTTTGACCGGAATATTTTTTTGATGTGCCAAAGCAACTACCAAACTACCAGGGTCAGCTACGGCAGGCAAACCGGCTTCAGATAATAATCCCATATCCGAGCCTTGCAGTAAAGCTTGAATATAGTCTTGTAAAAAGGCCGATTTTTGATGCTTATCAAGCTGATACACAATGATTTCCGATTGTTTTTTTTCAGGACAAATACGCTTGATAAAACGACGGGCGGTTTTTTCATTTTCAACAATAAAATAAGTCAAACTAGAAATAGTCCGTTTGACAATCTCCGGCATAATTTCATTGAGTGGCGTATCACCCAGTGGAGCGGGAATCAAAAATAGTGTCGCTTTTTTCAAGATTGTAGTTTTTGAGCGATAGCTGTAGTCGCTTTATCGAGCATATCATAGACCAGTTTGGCGGCATTTTTGCCTTTACCGTATGAATCGGGAACCGCCATATTTTCACCGGGAAAAATTTCATTGAGAATAAAATCTACTTTTTGCAAGTCGGCTTTATTCCTTGCACGGGATTGTATCAACTGCCAATTATAATCGTCCATGATATAAATTTTATCAAAACGGTCAAAGTCGGAAGTCTTAAAAGCTCTGGCGCGCAATCCGGAAATGTCCAGTCCGTGTTCGCCGGCAACTTCTTGAGATGTTTTACATGGTGCTTCACCTATATGATAGCTGTCCAGTCCGGCAGAATCAACTTCAACTTTTTTAGGATTAACTTTATGACGTAGCAAAGCTTCCGCCAAAGGTGAACGACAAATATTACCCAAACAGACCATTAAAATTCGTCTTTTGTCAGACATAAACAAATAGATTTGTGAATACGACTGCAAAATTACAAAAAAATAAACGGTTATAAGGAAAATCTGATTTCTAAATCTTTGTGGAATTTTCCAAATTCTTTATTGACTTTTTTTAAGCCGTCAATAGTTTTGCAAGCATGTAATACGGTAGCATGATTCCTATTACCAATATGTTTACCGATTTCGGCATAGGGTTTATTGGTAATTTTTTTGGCAAAGTACATAACAAATTGACGGGCTTGTACAATATCACGTTTGCGCGACTTGGATTGAATAGCTTCGATATCAACACCGAAATATTTAGCCACCACTTCTTGAATCATATCAAGCGAGTAGTTCTTTTTGGTTTGCTTGACATAATTTTGAACTATTTTTTGAGCCAAATCCAAATTAATTTCTTTATGATCAAAAGAAGCATGTGCTATCAATGATATGATGATGCCTTCCAGTTCTCTAATGTTGGTTTTTATACTTTGGGCAATATATTCAATAACATCTTCGGGTAACTTGACACCGTCATGATATAATTTATTGAGTATAATTTGCTTACGCATTTCATAATCCGGTTTTTGCAGTTCTGCCGAAAGTCCCCATTTAAAACGAGATAAAAGCCGTTGCTCTATATCTTGCATATCAACCGGCGTTTTGTCTGCCGTTAAAACGATTTGTTTTTTGTTTTGATGCAAATGGTTAAAGATATGGAAAAATACGTCTTGCGTACCGGGTTTACCCGATAAAAATTGTATATCATCAACAATTAAAACATCAATCATTTGATAAAAATGAATAAAATCATTGCGATTGTTGCGTTGGGCAGCAGTTGAATATTGTTGAATAAATTTTTCGGTAGATACATACAAAACGGTTTTGTCCGGAAAACGACTTTTGACTTCCACACCTACAGCATTAGCCAAGTGTGTTTTACCAAGTCCTACATCACCGTATATCAATAAAGGATTAAAAGATGTTGCACCGGGTTTTTTAGCAACAGCCATAGCGGCATTGCGTGCCAAACGATTGGAATTGCCTTCGACAAAATTATCAAATGTATAATGAGGATTCAGTTGTGAATCGATGTGAATTTTTTTAATTCCGGGAAATGCAAAAGGATTTTTGATTTCCGGTGCAAAGTTTTTAGTTGTTTTACGATTACGAGTTTCAACCGGTGGACGATTCGAACTGGGAACGTCCATTAAATTTGTCTTTTTTTTGTCAGCATCGGCACTCATTTTGATGCTGTATATCAATTTGGCATCCGAACCAATATATTTGGTTAAAGCAACTTTTAAAAGCTGTAAATAATGTTCCTCAATCCACTCATAATAAAACTTACTGGGAACCTGAATTTTTAAAATGTTTTCTTTAAAATCAATAGGAACTAAAGGTTTGAACCAAGTCTCAAATGCCGTTTCATCAATATTGTCCTTAATAAAGGATAAACATTTATTCCAAATGTTAAGTGCTTGATTCATAATTAGTTATTAGGTTAACGGGTAAAAAAAATTAATTTTCTTTCCTTTTTGTAACTGCAAAATTGGGATAAAATTTTCTATTAAAAAAATTTTTTTTGCTTGTTTTTTAACTTTTTTTTCATTATTATTTATGTCTTAAAAAAAATGGATTTTTTAAAAAAAATTATTATACATTTGTCGTAGATTATTAAAGATAATGTAAAGAAAAAAATGTCTGAAAAAATTCATGAATTAAAATTTAAAACCCGTTATGCCGAGACAGACCAAATGGGGTATATTCACCATAGTATTTATGCTCAATACTATGAAATGGGGCGGATTGCATTGATGCATCAAATAGGTATATCTTATAAACAAATGGAAAAAGACGGCTATATTTTGCCGGTTTATACCTTACAAACCAAATATTATTTGCCCTTGACTTTTGATGAATTGATTACACTCAAAACGCGTGTAAAATATTTGAAAGGTGTTCGTTTGGCATTCGGTTACGAAATTTATAATGAAGCCGGACAAAAAGCCACCGAAGGCGAAGTGGTTTTGGTGTTTGCCGGAACAGACGGAAAGCCTATTCGTCCGCCTAAAATATTTGTTGATAAAATAAAAAGTTTGTTATAGCCTATTAGTTAAAAGTTTGTAATGTTTATAAAGTGGCAAGTAGCAAGTATCAAGTAACAAGTAGCGAGTAAACATCGAAGAACATAACATTCTATGAAACAGATAAAATCAAAAATTCATCAATTCATCAAATAACCAGATAATCATATCACCAATTAACCAACAAATGAAAACCAAATTAAGCGTCAATATCAATAAAATAGCCACTTTGCGCAATGCACGCGGTGGTAATTACCCCAATGTAATAGAATTTGCTCAAAAAGCTCAAGATTATGGTGCCGATGGCATCACTATTCATCCGCGCCCTGATGAGCGCCATATCCGTTATGCCGATGCCTATGCATTGCGCCCGGTGGTAACGACCGAATTTAATATCGAAGGTAATCCGATTTCTAAATTTATAGACTTAGTCTTATCGGTTAAACCTGAACAGGTTACATTGGTACCTGATGATCCCAATCAGTTGACTTCTGATCACGGTTGGGATACGATAACCCATCGTGATTATTTAAAAGACATCATCAGTGAATTTAAACGAAATGGCATCCGCACGTCTATTTTTGTTGATCCGGATTTGAAAATGGTTGAAGGCGCTGTAGCCACCGGAACCGACCGGATAGAACTCTATACCGAATCTTATGCTTCCGAATTTGCCAAAGGCAATTTAAAGGAAGTTGAAAAATTTGCATTGGCGGCTAAACTGGCAAACCGGTTAGGTTTAGGCATCAATGCCGGACATGATTTGAATTTGCAAAACATTGCTTATTTCAAACAAAAAGTGCCTTATCTCGATGAAGTTTCCATAGGTCACGCCTTGGTGGTCGAATCTTTGATTTACGGTATGGAAAACGTTATTGGCATGTATCAACATAAATTAGCCGGTGGAAATTGATAATAACTGTTGATTTTAAGATGAATATTTTACATTCAAAAATTATTGGTAAAGGCAAGCCACTATTGATTTTGCACGGCTTATTAGGTATGGGCGATAATTGGATAACTCTCGGACGCCAATATGCCGAACAGGGCTTTGAAGTACATTTGATAGATCAGCGTAATCACGGCAAAAGTTTTCATGATGATGAGATGACTTATGAAGCATTAACCGATGACCTATATAAATATGTAAAAGCGCATCAAATTGAATCATTTGATTTATTGGGACATTCATTGGGGGGAAAGACCGCCATGTTTTTTGCTTTACAATATCCGGAATTACTGCATAAACTCATTGTAGTGGATATTGCCCCCAAGTATTATCCGCCACATCACCATTTTATCTTTGATACGATTGATAAGATTGATTTAAGTCGTTTTAAAACACGCCGTGAAGTTGACAAATTTGTGTCTCAATTTATTGATTCACAGGCGATTGTAAAATTTATCTTGAAAAATTTAGGACGTCAACAAGACGGCACTTTTATATGGAAAGCAAATATGCCTGTGTTAGCGGCATCGTTAGAAGAATTAGGTGAAGCCTTACCGCCATTGCAAGAAAGTCATGTACCGGCGTTATTTTTAAAAGGTGCTAAATCACCTTATATCTTACCAAATGACTTTTCTCAAATTAAAGCCCATTTTCCAAATGCTGAAATCACTACAATTCCCAATAGTGGTCATTGGGTACATGCGGAACAACCGGTTGTGTTTTTTGAAAAGACACTAGCATTCTTAAACCAATAAGAATTTATTTTATTTTATTAGACTTTATAAAATATTTATGGTTCTGTATCGATTTAGGTGGGTAATATATATAATATCTCAAAAAATAATGTATCCCGACAGTCGTCGGGGGCAAAAACTTTGTTTAATTGCTTTATTATAATAATGTCTCCCGACAATCGTCTGGATTATATAATAACCCCGAAAGAGTGATTTATTTATAGACAAAACAATAATAAACACACCATTGAACACCGTAGGGGTGATATATTTATAGAAAATTTATGACGTTAATAACATAAACCCCGTAGGGGGTGAAATTATATAAAAAATAATAACCATGATTATATGATTCTTAAACCTAATTTATTATTACCCACACAAAACGACATAGACCCATATTTATGGGATAATTTTAAAAAAAAATTTGCAAGTAAAATTTATTTAATGTAATTTTATAAAAAATTAATTTAAACTTAATAACTATGAAAAAAATATTAATAGTATTTGTATTCATCAGCTTTGGCAGTATGTATGCCGGAGGCTATAGAGTTGCCTTGCAAGGACAACGGATGCTAGGTATGGCACATGCCGGTTTGTCAGTGTTTAATAATGCAGAGACGGCTTTTTTTAATCCGGCGGGAATCGCTTTTTTAGACAATAAATTTAATTTTTCGTTTGGGGTAAGTGGTATTATGTCTCATGTCAAATTTCAAAATGAACGTTATAATTGGGCTTATGAAACCGATAATCCTATCGGTACGCCTTTCTACTTGTATGCCGCTTATCAAGTTGATAAGAATGTCAGTTTGGGTTTGGCCGTTTATACACCTTTTGGAAGTTCTACCGTATGGAATAATTGGACCGGCTCTGATATTGTTAATGAAATTTCTATGAAAGTGTTCTTTATTCAGCCTTCATTGACCTATAAATTTTCCGATATGTTAAGTATGTCTGCTTCTTTGATTATGGTTTATGGAGGAGTTTCGTATAACAAGAATATTAACCGATATTTAACCGGTGATAATGGTGAAAAAACCAACGCTCAATTAGATTCCGGTATTACCGGTGCAGCCGGTTATGACTTTAGTTTAGCTTTTCGTCCGTCCGATAAGATTTCTTTTGGTCTAAACTATCGTTCGTCGGTTACCTTAGATGCTAAATATGGTAAAGCAGAGTTTAATAATGTACCTGCTATTTTATCTAATAAATTAAAAACTACGGCTTTCTCTGCCAAACTACCAATGCCGGCTGAATTAGGAATTGGTTTTTCTGTGAAACCAACGGATAAATTACTATTGGCATTAGATTATAATTACACTTACTGGAGTATATATGAAGAGCTACGCATTGAATTTAAAAACGGCTTACCACCAAGTGTTGCAAACAAAAGTTATAAAAATACCAGTACCATTCGCTTTGGTGCCGAGTACCAATTAAATGACAAAATGTTTGTTAGAGCAGGTTATTACTATGACCAATCCCCTTTAACCGAAGGACATTTTTCCCCGGAAACACCGAGTTTAGATTCAAACAATTATACCTTCGGGTTTGGTTATCAAATGAAAAAATGGGCGGTAGATATTTCATTATTATATGTTGATGGACAAGAACGTACAGACTACACTTTTGTTAAAGGTGAAGGACCCAGTGCACACAAGTTTGGTGGCACATATGTTAGTAATGCTATTATTCCCGGTATCGGATTCAGTTATTCTATTAATTAATAAAAACATTTAAATCATGAAAAAAATAATATATATTCTTGTAGGTTTATTAGTAGCTTCGAGTTTTACAGCTTGTGAACCTGAGTTTTCCAATCCTGTGGGTGATAACTCTTATACATCCGGCGATGCCGACTTTTCCAACTATGTTGCTGTTGGTAATTCATTAACAGCCGGATATACCAATGGTACGCTTTATAAAAGTGCTCAAGAAAACTCATTTCCTGCTATTTTAGCAGAACAATTAAAATTAGCAGGAGGCGGTGAATTTACGCAACCGTTTTTAGATGATGATACCAATAATGTAGGTGGAATGGTGCTGGGTACAACTCCTATTTTGCCTACTAAACTCGTGATTGATGCATCTCAAGGTGGACCGGAGAGAATCAGTCAGATACCCACCATAGATGTCACAAATATTCATCCCGGTCCTTATAATAATATGGGAGTTCCCGGTGCTAAAATTTATCATTTGGGCTTTCAGGGTTATGGGAATATTGCTAACTTACCAACAGGAACAGCTAACCCGTACTTTGTTAGAATGGCTTCAGCGCCTAATAAGTCTATTGTGGAAGATGCAGTTGCAGCTAATCCTACATTTTTTACATTATGGATAGGAAATAATGATGTATTATGGTATGCAACCAGTGGCGGAACCGGTGTTGATCAAAACGTCGCCGGCAATACCAATCCGACAACTTACGGACCCGATGATATAACACACGTCAATGTGTTTGGCTTTGCTTATCAACAAATAGTTGATGCTTTAACTGCCAATGGAGCCAAAGGAGTATTGGCAACCATTCCGGATGTAGCATCCGTCCCTTATTTCACAACTATTCCTTATAATCCGATTCCGTTAACTGATCAAGCTACAGTAGATGCTTTAAATACTGCTTATGCCCAATATAATGCAGGTATTCAAGCTGCACTTCAAAATAACTTAATTACACAAGCTGAAGCTGATGCCAGAACAATCAGTTTTGATCTAGGTGCAAATGCATTGGTTATAGAAGATGAGTATTTAACGGATTTATCCGGTTTGAGTTTACCGTCTATAAGACAAGCAACTGCTGATGATTTGGTAGTTTTAACGGCAAAATCAATTATTGGTGTACCGGATCCAAGTAATCCGCAATTGATACATGGAATAACTATTCCTTTGGAAGATGAATGGATATTGTCTAAAAATGAAATTTCAGAAGTTAGAGCTGCTACAGCCGGATATAATCAAATAATAAATGACATCGCAACTAACAAACATTTGGCGGTTGCTGATATGGCTGCTTTAATGGAACAAATGAAAAATGGTTTGGTTATTGAAGATGGCTCATTTTATACAGCAGACTATTTTAATGGTACTAATTTAGACAATTTATTATTCGGTTTAGACGGCGTGCATCCCACACCAAGAGGCTATGCAGTTATTGCCAATAAATTTATCGATGTGATTGAACGCACTTATGGTGCAAAATTAGCTAAAGTCATCCCTGCAAATTATCCTACTTTTGATATTTTACCGACGAATTAAAATAACATAATTTTTTACTGAAAAAGCCGTCAATTTTTTTGGCGGCTTATTTTTTTAATTCATATTCTGCTATAGGATCTTGTTTAATCAAAATAAAACTTGCTTTGTCGTCTTGGTAGAAAAAATGAATGATATTTTTTTGTTCGTCATATAAATCTTGTAAAATGATGTTTCTAACACTTATTTTTTTAGACGTTCTATCAATATTAGCTTGAAGTAAAATTACTAAAAATTCATCTTCCATGGTTATGCCGTAATATTGATAGTTAATAGGCTGATTGTCAATGTTAACTAAAAAATGAGAATTAATATATTCTTTTAACAACTCTCTCGTTTTTTTTTTAGATAAATCCGAATTAATATGATAGATATCTTTTAAAATATTTTCAATATCATCAGGAAAAGTCCGGATGATGATTTCAAGTTTGTTAGGTTTAATATAAATTTCGGTTACGCTGACATAATATTTATGCATGCTAAAAGCAGTTAGGCTTAAAAAGATAAATGTATAAAAAAGCTTTTTCATATCTTTGAAACAAATTTTAGTTTATGAAGAAATATTTTTTTATCACTATTTTGAGTGTTTTATTGCTTAATGCTTGTAAATCATCTCAAAAAGCATACCGAAAACCGATTCATATTTCTATGTCAAAGGTAGTAACTATTATGAAAAATCCTAATCCTTTTTCAGCTTTGTCTGAACCCGGTATTTGTATTAACAAAACCGATACAACTAATATAGTAGCCGGTAGTATTTATGATAATGTTCATGTAACTAATGATGGCGGTCAAACTTGGAAAAACAGTAAATTACGTTCACGCCATGGTGTTTTTGGAGATCCCTGTTTGGCTTCAGATAGTTTTGGCAATATTTATTATTTACATTTGGCTAATCCGAATAATAACCGCAATAGTAAAGAATTTTTAAGTAGTATAGTTATTCAGAAATCAACCGATAAAGGCAAAACATGGACTGATGATATAGCTATCGGTTACAATAACCAACACGAACAAGACAAGCATTGGATAGGTATTCATCCAATTACCGGTGAATTAGCAGTTACTTGGACCGAATTTGATAAGTATAATAGTAAAAAACCTAATGATCATTCGCGAATTCTGTTTTCAAAATCTACAGATTTTGGTAAAACATGGACCAAACCGCTTAAAATTAACCAATTGGATGGAGATTGTTTAGACAGTGACAATACGGTTGAAGGAGCTGTGCCAGTGTTCGATAAACAAGGTAATATTTACGTTGCATGGGCATATCATAACAAAATTTATTTTGACAAAAGTACCGATGGTGGCAAAACTTGGTTAGATGATGATATAGTGGTCGCAGACCAGCCCCATGGTTGGGATTATGAAATTCCCGGTGTGTTCAGAGCAAATGGGATGCCTGTTTTAGGTATTGATAACAGTAATAATTTTTATAGTGGTACATTATATATAAATTGGTCTGACCAACGTCACGGCACCGATGATACTGATATTTTTATTGCCAAAAGCACCGATGGTGGTAAAACTTGGTCTAAACCTAAGCGTGTCAATACCGACTCAACAAAAACACATCAATACTTGACTTGGATGGCGATAGACCCAGATACCGGATACATCTATATAGTCTATTATGACCGAAGTCGTTATACTGATGAAAAGACAGATGTAACACTCTCATACAGCACTGATGGTGGTGAAACATTTAAGTCGTTGAATATTTCTGAAAAACCTTTTAAGCCGGTAAAACAAGTCTTTATAGGTGATTATAATAATATTGATGCTTACAAAGGGATAGTTATCCCGATTTGGACAGACTTGACAGGGCATACTTTATCTATAAAAATGCGTAAGCTTATTTTTACAAAATAAATTTATGATCTAAGTTTTTAGTTTATGTTAAAATTATAAATATTTTTTAAAATATATTATTTTTAAATTAATAGTTATTCTATTTTTTAAATTAATAGTTATTCTATGAAAAAGACAGCTCTAATAACAGGTGCGACATCAGGAATTGGTAAAGCAACTGCAAAACTATTATCACAAAATGGCTTTAAAGTTATTATTACCGGACGGCGTAAAGATCGCTTAAAAAAAATATCATACGAATTGGGGGATCAAATCTATCCTTTAAATTTTGATATTAAAGACAATTATCAGGTTCAAAAAGCCCTAGAAAGTTTACCGGAAAATTGGAAAAAAATTGATTTACTGGTAAATAATGCCGGATTAGCAGCAGGATTAGAACCAATACATAAAAATAGTATCGAAGATTGGGAACAAATGATAGATACTAATATCAAAGGTTTGTTATATGTAACCAAAATTATATCACAAAAAATGGTAAAACGACAGATGGGACAAATAATTAATGTCAGCTCAATAGCCGGAAAGGAAGCCTATGGAAAAGGTGCTGTTTATTGTGCTACAAAACATGCTGTTGAAGCCTTAACCAAAGCTATGCGTATTGATTTAAACCCATATAATATTAAGGTTGGAAGTGTCTCGCCGGGTGCTGTTAAAACTGAATTCTCGATTGTCAGACTAAAAGATAACAATGCCAATCAAAAGGTTTATGCAGGTTATCAACCACTTACTGCTGACGATATAGCTGATGCAGTATTATATATGGCAACACGTCCGGCACATGTCAACATAGCAGATATGTTAATTTTACCAACTGCTCAAGCCAACGCAACAGTTTTTAATAAGAAAAATCATTAGTTTTTTACAAAATTAGTCCGTAAATTTGAAAGCAAAAAACAACTATAATGAACACAAAAAATAAAGGTTTTGATACCAAGTTAATCCATGCCGGAGACTTTGATGATGCTTTTGGCTCAGCAGTGACTCCTATTTACCAAACATCAACATTTGCATTTAAAAATGCCGATCAAGGCGCCGCCCGTTTTGCAGGTAAAGAACCCGGTTATATTTATACCCGTATCGGTAATCCGACTATTACAGCACTGGAAGACAAGTTAGCTGCCTTGGAAAACGGTTATAAAGCTGTCGTATTTGCATCAGGAATGGGAGCCGTTAGCGCTTTGTATGCGGCAACACTCAAGTCAGGCGATCATATGATTGGCTCCGAAGCGATGTATGGACCATCAAGAGCAATAATGGAAAGTTTTTTTAAAGATTTTGGTGTACAATCAACTTTTGTCGATACCGCTAAAATAAAAGATATTGAAGCGGCAATTAAACCCAATACTAAATTAATCTATGTTGAGTCGCCTACTAATCCGACTATGGTTTTAACTGACATTAAAGCAGTTTCCGATTTAGCACACAGGCATAATATTCTTATGGCGGTGGATAATACTTTTTCAAGTCCGTATATACAAAAACCTATAGATTTAGGTGCTGATATAGTTTTACATTCTTTAACTAAATTTATTAACGGACATGCTGATATAGTTGGTGGTGCTTTAATTGCAAATAATGAAACTCTTTATGCAAGATTACGTAAAACTATGGCATATTTTGGTGCCAATATGGATCCGCATCAGGCATATATGGTTATTCGTGGTGTAAAAACTCTCTCGCTTCGTATAGAACGTGCTAGCAAAAATGCAATGAAAATAGCTGAATTCTTAGAAAATCATCCTAAAATAGCTTGGATTAAATATCCCGGACTTAAATCTTACCCACAATATGAACTGGCACAAAAACAAATGGCATTACCAGGTGCTATGATTAGTTTTGGAGTTAAAGGTGGTTTTAATGCCGGAAAAATATTAATGGATAATGTTAAACTCGCACTTCTGGCAGTTTCATTAGGTGGTGTTGAAACTTTAATTCAACACCCGGCATCAATGACACATGCTTCCATGAGTAAGGAAGCTCGTGAAGAAGCAGGTATTACTGACGAACTTGTTCGTTTTGCTGTTGGTATCGAAAACGTAGAAGATATTATTAACGATTTAGATCAGGCATTATCAAAAATATAAAATCATAGTTAATATGCTATCAATCCGAAACAAGATATAAAAATTTTAAAAATAGAATTTTTTCCGTATTTATTATCTAAAATTTAACGTAAAAAGAGTTAAAAATATTTTGGTCTTATATCGATTTAAGTGGGTAAAATATATAATATCTCAAATAATAATGCCCCCCGCATTTGTCGGGGTCAAAGACATTGTTTTATTATAATAATGTCAGCCCTTCGGGCTTCATATAAAGAACCCCGTAGAGGTGATATATTTATAGATTAAACAATAAAAAAACACTATTGAACCCTGAAGGAAGTGACATAATTATAGAAAATTTATATCATTAAGAACATAAACCCCGTAGGGGTGAAATTATTTAAAAAGATAATCACCATGATTAAATGATTCTTGAACCTAATTTATTATTACCCACACAAAACGACATAGAGCTAATATTTTTTTAGCTTATCAATAGATAATTTTGAAAAGACTAGTTATACTTTTAAACAAATAAAGAGCATAATTTTACAAATAAAACATAACAGTCCGGTTATCAACAATTATCTATTTAAAAACCAAATATTCCCTTCCCTGTATTTAACATTTAAGATATGTTTTTCGATCAATCAACCTGTATAATACGGTCGATTAGTGTAGAGTTTTAACACCCATTACCGCCATTGATGCATCCATTTTCTTGCAATTGCTATAAAACGATAAATAAACCTCTTAATCTGATTGTTATTGTAGGTTCGTTTCACATCCTATTTACGGTTCTCATTTTTTTGATTATCATAATCAAAATCATGATAATTTCCGGAAAATTGAACTATTTTTATGAATATCGGTATAATCTGTCTCTATAAATCGGGAATACCCCAAATCCTTTTGGACTATTTTATATTTGGAATTGGTATTATTTTAAATGTCCTACTTTGTCTCTTTAAACTTTACCTCTTTTCACTTGGCACTAAATACATTCCACTTATTAACTCCCCATCAACATCGCATCAATCGCTTTTGTAGCAGCGTAGCCATCTGCAATTGCCGAAATGGCATCATTACGACCGGAAACAACGGCATCACCACCGGCAAATAATTTAGGAATAGATGTTTTCCTATTCTCATCCACCACAATTTTATTTTTTTGCATTTCCAATTTGGCTAAAATATGTTCCGGTAGTAAGCTGTAATCAGCTTTTTGTCCGATTGCGGCAATCACGGCATCACATTCGATTATGGTTTCGCTGCCCTCAATAGGTTTTGGTCGCGGACGTCCACCGCCTTCCGAAATCATTTCGGCTCTGACGTATTCCAATCCTTTGACTTTACCGTTTTCGTCTTTAATCACACGTGTCGGAATGGTTTGTGGCATAATATGTACACCTTCGGCTTCTGCACCTTCAATTTCTTCTAAATCCGCAGGCATATCTTGAATACGACGTCTGTAAGATTGATAAACTTCGGCACCCAAACGGCGCGATACACGAGAACAGTCAATAGACACATCACCACCGCCTACTACAACGACGCGTTTTCCAATATCAACCGGTTCGCCGGAATTGACTTTTCCTAGAAAATTAATAGCAGACCATACACCTTTGGCATCGTCATTTTCTATGCCCAAATTCCATGCATCTTGCAGTCCAACCGCCATAAAAACGGCATCGCTGTTGTTATAAATTTCATCAAAACTTATATCTTTTCCAACCACCGTATTGAAATGTATTTTTACACCAACTTTTTTCATATAATCCACCTGTTTTTGGATACTTTCATACGGCAAACGGTATTTTGGAATACCATACATTATCATACCGCCCGGATCTTTATGCGCTTCGTAAACCGTTACATTGTAACCGCGTAATGCCAAATAATATGCAGCGGTTAATCCACCCGGACCGGCACCAATAATACCAACTTTATATTGATTCGGTTCTCTGATTTCAGGATTGACAATTTCGGCAATCATATCGGCATTTTCAGCCCGTTCGGTTGCATAGCGTTTAAGCCAACGAATCGCAACGGCTTCTCCTCTTACCTGCAACGCACAAACATCTTCACAACGACGAGTACAAACTTTACCACACATTTCGGGTAAATCGTTATTGTCATAAATGATCTTAATTGCCGCTTCATCATCAGCTTTGGCAATGGCATTGATATATTCCGGTATGTGCATATGCACCGGACAATTTTCAGTACAAAGTCCGCAACTGATACAACGACTGGCTTCAATACGGGCTTCTTCTTCGTTATAGCCCAAAAATACTTCGGCAAAAGATTTTACCCGTTCTTCCGGGTCGAGTTCACGCATTGGCACACGGTCAAATACATTGAGCGATGTATCTAGATCTGCCGTAAAACTCAATTTTTCTTTTGCCTCGGGATTGTCCTTACCCGGCACCATCAAGAAATCAAAAGGATCAGGGCTGACTTTGATAAAATCTTGTGTCATATTGAGCGAGCCTGACGGACATACATCGACACACAAGGCACAATAACAACAACGCCCATAGTCTATCTGCGGGCGTAAGCCACTATCACCGGCTTGTCCCTCAATGCCCGCCAATGCAATCATATCAATGGCTTCATTCATACAAATAGTCGCACAGTTGCCACAACCGATACATTGCTCCAAATCGTTGTAATGAAAACCTCTATAACGCGGCGAAATATCTTTCTGCTCATCTGGAAAACTTATGGTATGCGGTTGTTTTCCAATTTGCTTCAGCGCCGTCATTGGTGTTAATATGCCTTTCAAATCTATTATACTCATTGTCTATATTTTTTAGTGTGAAGTGCCTTGCAGAAATACAAACCAAAATTCTACTTTTTAAATGACATCTTCTTAAAACTTATTATTACATATCAAATTTTTAGATTAGATTCCTCGTCGCTCGTCCCTCGCTCTGTCGGAATGACAATTGCTGTCATTTCGAACGCAGTGAGAAATCTAATTCTCCATTTTCAATTTTCAATTCATCTGCGCTTTCTACATCAGATGCACGATCGTGCGTTTCTACTTCCAACTATCAACTTTTAACTCGCGCTAGCTACCTCTCAATCTCCGGGGGACAAACGCCTAACGAATTCAAAATAAATGATACATCGGCAATATTCTGTCCGGGCAATATTTTTTCCAACACACTAACACCGTGTGTATAAGCAGCACCTTTCAAATGTACCCGTCTTGGTTTGTTGCTACCATCACTGACCACATAAAATCCTATTTCGCCACGGACACTTTCGGTTTTTACCCAAGCTTCTCCTGCCGGAACCGTCCATTTCATCGGGTTTGGAATACGATTGTAATAACTACCGCCCGGCATTTTATCCAGAGCTTGTCTGATAATACTTATAGATTGCTTAATCTCATCTCTACGAACGAGTGCTCTTGCCCACACGTCACCTCCTTCGTAAGTTGGCACAACAAAATCCAAATCGGAGTAAGCTTCGTAAGGTTCATCGATACGCACATCGTGCTTAATACCGGTGCCACGCAACGGTGCGCCTACAACGCCCCATTCTATGGCTTTATCTTTGGGGATAATGCCGACACCTTGTGCCCGTTTTTGAAAAATGGCATTGTCAAATAATAATTTATTGTAATCATCTAATCGTTTTTCCAGATAATCCATCGTCTTATATGCCTTATCAACCCAACCTTCCGGCAAATCGCGACGCACACCACCGGGCCACATATACATATGATAAATTCGTGCACCGGTCAGATCTTCAAATAAGTCGAGAATATAGTTTCTGTCTCCGACACTCCATTGTCCCAATGTGTATAAACCACTCGAACCGGATTGACCGCCATACCACAACAAAAACGATTGAATACGAGCTAATTCCGCAACGATAGTCCGGATATATTTAGCACGTGGCGGTACTTCACGCCCTTCGATTTGCTCTACGGCACGTGCATATGTCAGTTCCATAGGGTCCGGCTCCGGTACACAAAAACGGCACAATAACGTAAAGGATTGTAACCAATTGCGTCCTTCAATCAGTTTCTCAAAAGCCCGATGCAAATACCCAACGTGCGTTTCGGCTTGTGTTACCACATCGCCTTTGACTTTGAGCTTTATCATCATATTTCCGGTAATCCCCGGGTGCTGTGGTCCTAAATATAAGGTTGTTTCTTTTTCTAACATTTGGTTATTTGGTTAATCGGTTATTTGATTTTATATTTCAGATTTGCGATTTCAGATTTCAGATTTTTTAGACGTTGCTTGCAATGTCTCTACGTTGTCAATTATCCATTTTCAATTTTCAATTCAGACGTTTTGCCAAAACGTCTCTACGCACTTTCCACTTAGCACTTTTCCGGTTTCCACTAAACACTCAATCCCTAGAATACTTTTTCGCAAAATCCGGTAATTCTTCGCCGCTTCGTTTCATCAATTCTTCTCTTACATCACGGGCGTTTTCTCTTCCGGGACGCGTTTCATAGGTTTCTTGTGCATATTTTTTCGTATCAAAATCACGTCGCATCGGGGGCATTTCTTGCCAATCTTCTAAAATAAATTCTTTAGCGCCTATCAATCCGGGAAATTCTATTCCATACATCTCTCGCATTTCCCTTTCGTAGGTATTGGCTTGATCCCATATCGTATCTATATTTTCCATTACCGGATTATTCCTGTCGATAAACGTATGCACCAAAACGGTTTGCTTTTGTTCCGGATGCCAAACGATATACACCAACTCAAATTTATTGTCCTCAATCCAATCCACACAAGACATATGATTCAAGTGGATAAAACCCATCTGATTTTTTAAATAAAGCAAAATACTCGACACCAAGTCCTTGTCTGCTACGATTTTTATTCGCATTGGCGTTTTTATCTCGCCATCAATTTTAAAGACTTTTTTGAGTTGATTTAATATGTTTTCTTGCATTTCTTATTGGTTATTTGGTTAATCGGTTAACTGGTTATACTGATTATTTGATTATCTGCTTACCCCAACTATTGTCGGGGGTTATTTGATGATATTGGTTAACTGGTTATTTGATGATATTGGTTAATAGGTTATCTGTTTTTTTGATATTTTCTTAATCTGTTTAATTGGTTTGAAATAAGATTAATCTTATCTCTTAATTCGTCTAATTGATTTTCTGATATATATCCTAATTTATAGGAAAAAATCAATTGGTTTAATAATTCCATCAGACTGCCGTATGCCATTGTTGTAAATCTGGCTTGATCGTTATTTGTTTCTCTACCGTTTCCTTCTGCAATATTTGACGAAATGGATAAGGCTGCTCTCCTCATTTGATTAACTAAAACAAATTTTTCTTCATCCGGAAAATCTTTCGTCAATTGATAAACATCAATCGATAAATCAATTGCATTTTGCCAAACTTCTAATTTTTCAAAAGAAAATTGTCGTTTCATTCAATATCCTTTTTTCTGTTCAACTATCATATAACCATATCAACAAATAACCATATCATCGTTTCACTTACCAATTATACTCATCGGGAAAATCCCAATTTTTGATTACTTTTTGTTGATTGGCACGATACCATTCCAAATTATCGCGATAACATTTGCCACCGCCGGCATTGCCGTTTTGTATTAATTCTTGTAATTTGATAAAGCCCTTAATCACACTTTCGGGACGCGGCATACATCCTGCGATATATACATCTACCGGTAAATACCGGTCGAGCGCTTTGATAGTATTATAACTGTCAAAATACATCCCACCGTTAATGGTACACGAACCAAAAGCAATGACATATTTAGGGTCTTGCATTTGCTCATACACGCGGATAACTCTTTTTAAGGTTTTGGTGGATAGGTAACCGGTAATCAGCAAGACATCTGCTTGCCTAGGGGTTGCCGCCCCGCGAATTCCAAAGCGTTCCGCATCGTAACGGGATGTCATCGTTGCCGGAATTTCAATAGCGCCACAACCAGTGCCATAAGCTAAGACAAACAATGAATGCTTACGAGCAAAGTTCAAAATATATTGCACCATTTTTTGCGTTTCCTTATCATTGACCCGCCCGGCTGATGTGCAACGCGGCGCAAATTCAATCTGCGCTTGACGAATTTCATCTTCGGTTGGTATGCCGAGTGTTTTGATATTTTTGTCCGGATTATTTGTCATTTTATTTTCGGTTATGTGGTTATTTGCTTACCCCGATTCTCATCAGGGGTTATTTGATGATACTGGTTTATTGATTGTCGGATGACCGATGTCGGATGTTATTTATTAATTATCCATTTTCAATTTTCAATTCAGACGTTTTACCAAAACGTCTCTACATTCAACTTTTAACTTTCCACAGAGACGAATTTCAATTCGTCTCTACACACTTTTAATTTTTAACGAATAGGATGATACAACGCCCAAACAATTGCTAAAATCCCTAAAAACGTTGGCCATTTCCAAAAAAATCGAATGGCTTGTTCGGTTCTAAATCTGGGACTAACTAATCCGATAAAAACGGGAATCATATAAAACAAAAATGTTTTTAATAACAATTCACCTAATCCTGCTAATGTGCCTAGAATACCTTCTAATTCCGTATTACCGGCGCCTCCCAAGAAAATATCGACAAACAAAACCAATTTGATAAAGGCAAACACAGCACCACCACTCATCATTGTTCCGAGATATTTGCCACCGAATTCCGATACCGGTCCCGATGCCAATTCTGCCGGTGCGCCTACAATATCAAAAGGCGAATAGCGAAACATTCCCAAGGAAGATAATAATGCCGCTAGAAATGCAAAGGGATTCTCCATAATAATCCATCTACCGGTTTCTTGTTGGTATTGCATTAAATCTTGCAAGGATGTCGTATGAAATTGTATCATAATGGCTACCAGTGACAACACAAACGGAATTTCATAACCCACCATCATTGCCAAACCCCTAGTTACACCAATTGCCGAATTGGGATTACCGGATTGTCCGGCACCTAATGCCATTCCCAATGACCCAAAGACCATCATATAAAGGATGAAAATCAAATCGCCTTTAAAGGTTAAATTGTCAAACCATAAACCGTTGTGCAAGACGGGAATAAACATCAAAACAGTCATCGCCGCTATGATAATCCACATTGGTGCCATATGCCCCATAAAACCGTGCGCAATATTGGTTTCTTTGGCTTGCAATTTCATTAAATCTAAAAAATTCTGGTAAACCGGCGGTCCTACACGATTTTGTACACGCGCCGTAATCTTACGTCGTAAACCACCGTAAAACATCCCGACTGTAAAAGCCAAGATTGCGGTTAGTAATGCGCCTAATATTTTGATTGTTAATATCATTTCTGGTTATTTGGTTAATCGGTTATTTGGTTATTTGAGATTCCTCGTCGCTCCTTCGTCGCTCTGTCGGAATGACAACGCCTGTCATTTCGAACGTAGTGAGAAATCTCACTATTCATTGCATATTTTTCAGACGTTGCGTGCAACGTTTCTACATTATCAATTTTAAATTTCTATTTAGACGTTTTACCAAAACATCTCTACACAATTTCTACATCAGACGCACGACCGTGCGTCTCTACATATTTTTCTTTTTCCACAGAGACGAATTGCAATTCGTCTCTACGCTTTCCACTTTCCACTAATTTATCTCTTATCCCTCATCAGACGCACGACCGTACGTCTCTACTTGCTACTTAAATATATAATCTCTAAACAAAATCAACAAAACAAGAAATCCCACAACATACATCGCATACGTCTGTCCATTGCCGGTATATATGCGTCTGAAAAAATTAAAGAATGCTTCTAATGCATTACCCAAATCTTCCCATATTTTGTTCATTTTCAACTTGTATAAAGGCGATGCGGCGCGTTCAAAGGGTTTGAAAAAATCTTGTTGAAAGGTCCAATTCTCGCCTTCTTTCCACAATTCTCCTGAACTGGAAATTTCTTTGGTGCCAACTTTACGGGTTGTTTTACGTCCTTTTAATGTCAAAAATGCAAAAATCAAAACGAAAACAATACCTATAAATGCACCAATCAAACTGACATCTACATTATTACCCCAAACATTTGATAATGTGGACATTTGCCAATCCATAGATGAAAAGCCGATATCTCGCATCGCTACGGCTGCCGGTTTAAAAATCAATCCGGGCATCGCACCTGTAATGATAGAAACCAATGCCAAAACAATCATCGGAACGAGCATCGTCAAAGGGGCTTCTTTTACATTTTCTGTTTCTTTTTCCTCTTGTCCTAAAAATAATCCGAATAAAAATCGGTAAGCATACAAAAATGCCGCTGTCGATGAAAAAAATATCACAATGACCAAGAAATAGTTATGACTTTCGGTAATCAAAGCTTCATATAAGAGCCATTTTCCGATAAATCCCCCAAGTGGTGGCACACCAGCCAATGAAATAACAGAAACCAAGGCAACAAAAAACGTCCATGGCATTTTTCTGATTAAACCCGAAATTTTGGTCATATCCGTAGTGCCGGCTTGCTTTTCGACCGCACCTGCTACCATAAACAAGGCGCCTTTAAAGGCAGCGTGTAATACCGCTAAAAACAGGGCTGCCATTACGCCCAATTTGGTTCCTGTGGACAGTGCCACTACAATGTATCCTAATTGTGCAATAGATGAATATGCCAACAATTTTTTGGCATCGTTTTGTATGAGTGCGTAAATAGTCCCCATCACAGCGGTAATACCACCCATCCACGCCAGAATTTGCGTGAACACATAAGCACCCGGTGTATGAGATGTGTAATAAGTTGCAAAAATCAACAAGAGTCCAAACACGCCCATTTTGGACATTGCACCAGAAAATACTGATGTAAATGACATCGGACTGTTAGCATAACCCGAAGGTGCCCATACGTGAAAGGGCATCACGGCGGCTTTTATGGCAAATCCCAATGCCAAAAATATGGGTATAAAAGCGTGATTTTCAAACGAAAAGACACCTTTCTGCATCGCTTCGGCTATATCAAATGTGCCGTAAAAATGATAAATAAAAACGATAGCTGTCAGCATTGCATACGCACCGATAGCGCTAAAAACCATATATTTCAGTCCTTCTGTTTTAATCTTGTAATAGGCATTGTAAATAATCAATAGGAAGGACGACCAAGTCATAATTTCCCAAAAGATAAATAGGGACACGAAATCTTTACTGATAACTACACCGAACATTCCTAAAATCGTCATTACAAAGGATGCGTAAAAATAGCCCAAACGGGCTTTTCCTTTCATATATCCGATGGAATAAAGTAGTGCTAAAACACCCAATATCAATACGATATTTATGAAAAATAGGCGAAATGCCGATAGTCCCCATTTTAAGGTTATCCCACCAATTTGTAAACTAAAATCAGCATCATTTCCAGTGGTATAAAAATATATTGTAGCAATAAGAAGCGTTGCAAATGCTGTCCATCCGGTGAGTTTTCGATTGAATGTATCAATGCTGAACGTCAAAATACTGCCGGTAAAAAGTACGCCTAATATGATAGCTAAACTGTTCATTTCCATAATCTTATTTACTTCCTAAAATTTGTTGAATATAATGCGCTTTATCTAATAACGCACTAGCGGCATCATTGAGATAGCCGGTAACAATATCGGGATAAACACCGACTACAATGATAAACAAAGCTAATAATGACATCGCCACCAAAGCATTGACAGACGGACGATGTGCAACGTCTTCCATTTCTTCTTTGGCAAAATAAATACGTCCGACTGCCCGTAAATAGTAAACCAATTCGATAATCGTTACCAACAAAATACCAATAATCAGATACATCATTTTTTGGTCGGATGCCGAAATCAGGATATAAAATTTACTCCAAAATCCTGAAAAAGGCGGAAAGCCCACTATGGCAAAGGCAGCCAATGAAAACAAAGCGGATACATAAGGCAACTGTTTGTGCATACCGTTTAAGCCAATCAAACGTTTGTCATCAGCATTATAGATAAAATAACTACCTGTCATAAACAGTAAGGACTTAATAACTGCATGATTGAGCATCAAAAATATTGCACCAAACACCGCCAACTTGCTACCGATACCAAAGGCAATCAATACCAAGCCCACTTGACCGATACTGGAATAAGCCAACATTCGTTTGAGATTTTTTTGTGCAATAGCGGTAATTTCCGCTACCAACATCGTTACAAACCCCATTACAATCAAATAATTATGCACGCCTGATACGTCAAACAAAGTAAACAATACCCGAACCAAAGCATACACGCCTGCTATGGAAACCACTGCAGCAAAGGTGGCACTTGTTGGCGAAGGTGCTTGCTCGTAAGCATCCGGTGCCCAAGCATTGAGCGGAAACATTTCAGCTTCAATACCCAAGGCTATTAAGAAAAATATTAAGGCGGTTACTTTCATTGTATGCGGAACAAAAGCCATTCTTTCAGCAATTTGCGCCATATTAAGCGTGCCGGTTTGTGTATAAATAATCAAAATAGCTAATAACAGAAATGTAGAAGCCAAACTTCCGATTAATAAATATTTAAAACCTGCTTCGGCACCGTTTCTCTCCCGGTAAAATGCTGTAAGTGAATAGGCTGTAATACCGACAATTTCGATAAACACAAACATATTGAACAAGTCACCGGTAATAATCACCCCAATAGAACCGGCAACCATCATCATTTGCAGTATTTCGTAATGCTTGACAACCCCACCCTTCAATGTTCGCTTAAAGCGGAAGCCGTAAAGCCAAATGATAAAACCCAAAACCGATATCATTGTCGCCAAAAATGCCGTAAAAGGTGTCAAAACCAAATTGATGCCCCAAGGCGGACGCCAACCGGCAAGCACTTCGCTAATCATTCCGGTTTGCGATACTTGCTGCATCAACACAAAGGAAATTATGACATTGTAAAACAAGACAATTCCCGGCACCACACGCGCCGCATCTTTATAAAGCTTGGTGAGCAACGGAATTGCAAAAGCCGCCAACAAAGGCGCTACGATATAATGAACCGGACTAATTACCATTTCAATGATTTTATTTGATCAATATTTGCTGTATGATGATGCTTGTATAATCGAATAACCAAGGACAAAGCCAAAGCCGTTACGGCAAAACCAATAACGATTGCCGTCAATACCAATGCTTGCGGAACAGGGTCAACCATTTTACTCGCAGCATGTTCATTGCCGGGTGAAAAGATGGGTGCCGTACCATTTTGAATATAGCCCACCGCTACAAAAAGCAAATGCACACCGGCATCAATAATAGATAAGCCGATGACTATTTTTACCAAATGTTTTTTGAGCAATACGGCATATAAGCCAATCAAAATCAACATTATAGCCGTCCCGTAAACCGCAATGGTTATCAGATCTTTATATTTGATGAACAAGTCGTTAAATTCTGTCATTTATTTTTGGTTATTTGGTTATACCGGTTATTTGGTTAATTGATGTCGGATGATTTGTCCGATGAGCGATGTCGGATGTCCGATGTATTATTCATTTCAGATTTTCGATTTTTGATTTTCAGACATTGCGGTGCAACGTCTCTACGTTATTAATTTTCAATTTTTCATTTTCAATTTTCAATTCAGACGTTTTACCAAAACGTCTCTACGCGCTTCCTATATCAGACGCACAATTGTGTGTCTCTACATTCGTATTTTTCATAGAGACGAATTGCAATTCGTCTCTACGCACTTTCCACTTTATCGCTTTCCACTTCGCACTAAAAAAGCGTCAGCTTTTTTTAATCTTCAACAAAATATCCAAAATATTCGTCAATTCCGTGCCGACTTTAATTCCGATAAAAATATAAATTAAAGGAATTAAGCCTCCACTGATTAAATCGTTCAGCGTGCCGACGGAATGTGTATTTTGCAAAAACGACCCATAGGCAAACAAACCGTAAAGCCCGACTGCTACAAATGCCAAGCCGGCCAAACTTTCAAGCCAAACCATTACCTTGTGATTGGTTTCAAAATGCTTATAGGTTATCAGCATCAACAAAAATCCGGTAGCAATAATGGCGCCTCCTTGAAATCCTCCACCCGGTGTTAAATGTCCGTGTACAAACACGTAAATTCCCAACAATAACATCAACGGAAATAAGATTTTGGCACCTGTTCGTACCAAACTTGATGATGGCAAACGAACGCGTTCTACTTCCTCTTCATCTTCTTCTTCTTTTCGATATAAAATACTTGCTAATCCAGTTGCTGCTAAAAACAAAACGGTTACTTCGCCTAATGTGTCAAACCCCCTGAAATTCACAACGATAGCCGTAATGGAATTAGCCGTTTGCAAAGTTTCCGGTGATTCTTTTAAATAATATGCTGCTACTTTATCCGGATTTTCCAAATCGCCACGTCTATCCGCTCCAAAAGGAATGGCTTTAAAGGTCTGCGCTAATGTCAAACCCAATATGGCAATTAATATGAATATGATGTATTTTTTCATTTCAGATTTCAGATTTCAGATTTTCGATTTTAGACGTTGCGGTGCAACGTCTCTACATTATCAATTTTACATTTACAATTTTTTATTCAGACGTTTTACCAAAACGTCTCTACGAATTTTCCGCATCAGACGCACGACCGTGCGTCTCTACATTCGCATTTTTCACAGAGACGAATTGCAATTCGTCTCTACATCAGACGCACAATTGTGCATCTCTACGTTCGCATTTTCCACTTAAAACTTCTTGATATGATCCTCACTGTATTCCTCTTCATTTCGTGATGTATTTCGTATGGTAATGATAAAAATTATCGTTGTTAAAGCAATGCCTATTGCAGCTTCGGTGATAGCCACATCAGGTGCCTGCAACAGATAAAAAAACACGGATAGTACCACGCTGATAATACCCGTTGCCAAAACGGCATACAATAAATCTTTTTGCATCACTGCATAGATTGCCGCTGCGATTAATATGATTGCCATTACTATTAAAAATAAGATTAAAGCCATTTTATTATTTTTTGTTAATTGATTTTTTTGTCATTTCGAACACAGTGAGAAATCTATTTGTTTATTTCAAATTTATAATTTTGAGATTTCTCGTCGCTCCTAACGTCGCTCTGTCGAAATGACAGCAATGCTTACTACTTTTTCTTCCTATTTACATTTTGTCACTTTTCACAAGAGACGAATTGCAATTCGTCTCTACACACTTTCCATTTTTCCCTTCTCACTTTCAACTTCTTCCTCATAATCATCTACCTTCTTCTTAAAAAACGGACGAATACCACTCTTGTACGATGCTCTTGCCAAGGCATGTGAACTCAAAGGATTGGATATCCCGATAAACAGAATTATCACGATAAGTTTAATCAGCCAACCGGGTTGCATCAGTCCTATTCCCAAAACCATACTCATCGCACCTAATGTAGATGCTTTGGTGCCGGCTTGCAGGCGGTTGTACAAATCGGGCATACGATAAATTCCCAATGCACCGAGAAACAGAAAAATACTGCCCAGTAGCACAAAAAACAGTCCGATGTATTCCAATATATTATTTAATGTATCCATTACAATGCTTTTTCGATATAACGTGCAATCACGATAGTGCCAATAAATCCCAAAACGGCATATACTAGTGCTAAATCGATATAAATGTATCGTTGAAATAAATAGCCCAATAAGACCAATCCGGCTATTCCAATAACCGAAAGTGTATCGAGGGCAATAGCCCTGTCGGCTGCCGTAGGTCCTTTTACAAAACGCATAAAAGCTAAAAAACTACCTATGCTGATTAAAACAATTGCTATGTATATTACTATGTTCATTTGATTATTTGGTTACTTGGTTATCTGATGATACTGGTTATCTGATGTCGGATGTCCGATGTATTATTCATTTCAGATTTTAGATTTTTCAGACGTTGCGGTGCAACGTCTCTACATTGTCAATTTTTCATTTTCATTTTTCAATTCAGACGTTTTGCCAAAACGTCTCTTCAAATTTTCCGCATCAGACGCACAACCGTGCGTCTCTACATTTGCACTTTTCACAGAGACGAATTACAATTAGTCTCTACTTGCTACTGCCATATATCTTCAACAAAACCTTTTCAAAAGGTTCGGCTATTTCTTTATAAATTTCGTCTTTATTTTCGGTTGTTACGTCTATCCAATGTATATAAAATTTATCATCCACTACATCAATTGTTAAGGTTCCGGGGGTTAAGGTGATACTATTAGCTAAAACCATTTTTGCAAAATTATTTTTTAATTTAGTCTCAAAGCTTACAATACCCGGATTGATTGGTAATTTCGGATTAATAACTCGTTTGGCAACATCAAAGTTTGCTTTGACCAAAGCTACCAAAAACACTAAAAAGTATTGGATAAAATATATAATGTGTGACGGCGTTATCAAAATCGGGTCGCAACAATCAAAATTAACTACCGTGATGTATGCCACCACCAAACTCAAAACTATGCCGGTTATGATTTCAGCAGGTTGTAACGAAGTCGTAAAGGCATACCAAATCAAAAAAACTATAAAAAATGTATAAAAATAACGACTTGGAGAAATAGTTTTTGCTGACATATTTGCAATATTTTCATCTCAAAAATACCAGATAGAGAAAGTTATTTTTATGAAAAATATCAGGTTTTTAGAAGATTGTTAACAAATTTATAAATTATATTCATTCTAAATAAAAATAATGTAACAATTGTTTCGTAATTAGTTGATAAAGTAAAAAGAATTTATTTAATTAAAAAACCGTATTTTTATCGCCTGTTTACAAAACTTTTTATACTTATATTTTACTAAATAAATCTTAAATCATAAGGAAATTTTAATATTATCTATCAATAAGTTAGGGAAAAAGCAAGAATAGAAAAACTTAAAGCTCTGAATATCAACGACAACAAGAAAACAACAAAATAATATATATTTTATCACTTAATTAGCTAATCTCATTAATCTATAACAAGGACTAATAAGTAAGAAAATATAAAGGGAAAAACAAACGGTTAATATGAAACGTATTATCGCTATTATAGGACCGACTGCATCGGGAAAAACCGCACTGAGTATCAAACTGGCACAAGCACTTAATACCGAAATTATTTCGGCTGACTCACGACAATTTTATAAAGAGATGCGCATAGGAACCGCTGTGCCGGAACCGGACGAACTAGCTGTTGCAAAACATTATTTTATTCAAAACAAATCTATTTTTGAAGATTATAACGTAGGCGACTATGAAGATGATTTCTTAAAACTGACTAAAAAACTTTTTCAAACCAAAGATACTTTAATACTGGTAGGTGGTAGTGGGTTATATATTGATGCAGCTTGTAAAGGACTAGATAAATTACCGAATAAAAACGAAAAAATCAGACAAGAATTAGCCATTGATTTAAAAAAAAACGGTATTGAAAGTTTACAAAAACAATTACAAGCTCTTGACTCTGATTATTATCAAAAAATTGATATACTTAATCCACACCGTTTGATTAGAGCCATAGAAATTTTACGGCAAGCCAACGGCAAAAAGATGGCTGATTTATATCAACAAAAAACCACACGTGATTTTAAAACCATCTATATAGGACTAACCGGAGAGAGAACGACTTTATACAACCGTATCAACCGTCGTGTTGATGTTATGGTAGCACAAGGGCTGATTGACGAAGCTAAAAAACTATATCCTTACAGAGAACAAAATGCCTTACAAACCGTTGGGTATCGAGAATTGTTTCAATATTTTGACGGTCAATACGATTTAGATTTTGCTATATCAGAAATAAAAAAAAACACGCGTCGTTTTGCCAAAAGGCAATTAACTTGGTTTAGGAAAAATCAGGATATCAAGTGGTTTGATATGGCGTATGACTTGGATAAAATATTAAAATATATTGGAAAAAGGAATTGATAAAGTAAACTTCTTTTGGGCAAGCATAAGTTCAATTGATAAATACAACTTTTACCTTAAATCTAATATGATTATCTTTGTCGTATGAATCAAAAAAATATTTTTCGAAATTTCATACTAATTTTATCCTTACTTTTGATAAGCATAACCGCATGTCGTAAAGATGATGTTTGCACTGATGAAGGCACCCCCGATTTGCAAATCAAGTTTTTTGATGCCGGAAATCATGCTACTGAAAAATCAGTTGATACATTATATGTAATAGCATTACCCGGACAAGACACTTTGGCGACAGGTGAAACGGAAGTGGCCGGTTTGTCAATTCCCTTAAATGTCAATGCCGATATATCAGAGTTTATTTTTACAACACAACACAACAATGACACTTTAATTTTTCATTATTCACGCGAAACTATTTTTGTGTCCAAAACTTGTGGCTACAAAATCCTTTTTCACAACTTAGACGTTGACTTACAACATGACAGCGACAATTGGATTAAACAAATAGACATTATCAATCACGATGTGGTCAATGATACAACTCATCTAAAAATTTATCACTAGATACTTATAACAAATCGATTAATGACAAAAAACTTTTCATATCAATTTTTTAAAAATTTAGAATTAAAAATCGGTATTTTTATTAAAATAATCATTTTTTTAATGATATTTTTGCTGTTTTCGTCTCCCCTTTCCGCACAACAAAAAAGGGATAGTATTATCAAGGATAGCATCATTAAACCTAAACAACCTATCAAAATCCGTTTTGGATTTGACATAGGCAAATATACTTGGGCAAAACTAAACCAATCCGAATCATATGATTTTTTTATCGATGCCAATTTTTACAAAACGTACTATTTGATGCTTTCATACGGACATGAAAAACATTTGACAGATAATAATTTGCTCAATTATCATACATCAGGTAACTATTATAAAATAGGCCTAATGTATAATTTATATGACAATTGGCTAAACATGGATAATGATATTGACGTTGGAATTAATTATGGTTTTGCTCGTTTTGACTACTTGCTTCACTCCTACCGGATTAATCAGCCCGGCGCCGTCTTTGTTCCGGAACCTGTTGTTGTAGAGCAAGCGTTTAACAACAATACGGCACAGTGGCTTGAATTTTTTACACAAATACAGGTTGAAACGCTTAAACACATCTATTTAGGCTATAACATCAGTGTCAAATTTTTGATAAATTATTCCGACATCGACAATTTTACGGTGACATATATTCCAGGTTTTTTCAACAGAAATACATACAGCAGTTTTGGTTTCGGCATGCAATATTTTATCAGTTACCGACTTACATTTTAAACATTATGGCTCAAGAAATACGATTACGGATTAGTTTGAAAGAAGCACGTCAACCGGATATTTTGCAACAAAAAGCAGCTGCATTTTTATCTTTACCGGAAGAAAAAATAAGTGCTGTCAAAATTTTAAAAAAATCTATCGATGCTCGAAAACCACAAATATGGTTTGATTATAAAGTGTCTGTTTATATCGATGAAATCCCACCGGAATCATCGACCTATAGGTTTGATTATCATGATGCATCCAATGCCCCACCCATTCACATTATTGGTTTCGGTCCGGCTGGTATGTTTGCCGCTTTGCGCGCTATTGAATTGGGACTGAAACCCATTGTTTTCGAACGAGGTAAAGATGTCAGAAGCCGACGCAGAGATTTAAGATTAATTAATCAAGAGCGTATTGTTGATGAAAATTCCAATTATTGTTTTGGTGAAGGCGGTGCCGGCACCTATTCGGATGGTAAACTCTATACGCGCAGCCTTAAACGCGGCGATGTACGCCGGATATTCGAAAATTTGGTTTATCATGGTGCCAAAGCACAAATATTGATTGATGCACACCCGCATATCGGCACAGACAAACTGCCTAAGGTTGTGCAAAATATCAGGGAAACCATCTTAAAATACGGTGGTGAAGTTCATTTCAATAGCCGACTGACTGACTTTACTATTAAAAATCAACGAATTAAATCAATTATTATCAATGATGATAAGGAAATGCCGGTAAATAATCTAATTTTAGCCACCGGTCATTCTGCAAGAGATATTTATGAATTACTTGACCGACAACAAATCTATATGGAAGCTAAATCTTTTGCAATGGGAGTAAGAGTAGAGCATCCGCAAGAGTTGATTGACAGCATTCAATACCACTGCCCTATCGGTCAAAAAGATGAACTACTACCACCCGCATCTTACAGTTTAGTACAACAAGTCGGTGATCGCGGTGTTTATTCGTTTTGTATGTGTCCGGGGGGATTTATTGTGCCGTCTGCAACCGGAAAATCGGAAGTGGTTGTCAATGGTATGTCACCATCGAAACGCAATAACAAATTTGCCAATTCGGGCATAGTCGTCGAAATTAATGTTGATAAAGATTTAGGAAAATATGCGAAATACGGTGTATTTAAAGGTTTGGCTTTTCAAAAAGACTTAGAATACTTGGCTTTTGTAGCCGGAGGTAAAAACCTGCAAGCACCTGCACAGCGCTTAACCGATTTTGTTGAAGGACGTTTATCTGACAGCTTGAACGAAACTTCCTATCAGCCCGGATTAAAACCGGCGCCGCTACATTCTATTTTGCCTAAAATAATTGGTAAAAAACTACGAAAAGCTTTTAAAGCATACGGACAAAAAATGCCCGGTTTTTATACGGAACTAGCTAATGTTATAGGCGTGGAATCACGGACTTCATCGCCTATAAAGATTCCAAGAACTGAGAAACTACATCATCCGCAGATAACCAATTTATACCCTGCCGGTGAAGGTGCCGGGTATGCCGGTGGCATTGTATCGGCAGCTATGGACGGTGAACGGATTGTTGAAGTCATAAAAAAAGGAAGCATTTTATAAAAATACTTCCTTAGTGGGTTCTGCCGGGTTCGAACCGGCGACCCCCGCCCTGTCAAGGCGATACTCTAAACCAGCTGAGCTAAGAACCCTTTATTTTTGTAAGTGCAAATATACTAAATATTTTTTTTATTTTTACACTATGAAAGCAAAAAAGAATTGGAAAGTCAAGCTACATGAAATAATATATGAAGCTGATACTTTTGAAGGCAAACTTTTTGATATTATTCTCTTAATACTTATCACAACCAGTGTTATAACGGTAATGTTGGAAAGTGTTGATAATATTAATGCCCAATATCATACTTTTTTTTATATTACGGAATGGGTTATCACGATTCTTTTCACCATAGAATATATAGCCAGAATCATTACGGTCAAAAACCCTTCAAAATATATTTTTAGTTTTTACGGGATAATAGATTTTTTATCAACCATACCTCTTTATTTATCTTTTATAATTGCCGGTTCGCATATACTTATAGTTCTACGTTCACTTAGATTGCTTAGAGTTTTTAAAATTTTAGAAGTTTCAAGGTATGTAGGTGAATCTAACAAACTCTTAAAAGCATTAAAAAACAGTAGGGTTAAAATTTCGGTATTTATTTTTGCAGTAATCCTTATTACCATCATCTTTGGTTCATTAATGTATATAGTAGAAGGAAAAGACAGTGGTTTTAATAACATCCCTGTAAGTGTTTATTGGAGTATTGTTACCCTGACGACAGTAGGTTATGGCGACATTCATCCAGTCACACCATTTGGACAATTTATAGCAAGTGTTTTAATGATTCTCGGTTATGGTATTATAGCTGTTCCAACCGGAATCGTCACTTCGGAATTTAACAAAAAGAAAATAGATTTAAACACCCAAGTTTGTTCAAATTGTAATGCTTCCGACCATAAAGATAACGCTAAATTTTGTTACAATTGTGGTGAAAAGTTGTAAAAAAATTATTAATTTTTAATCAATTTTCACAAATTTAAAAAAAATACTTTATATTTGATTTTATAAACTAAAAACAAATATTATGTCAGTATTAAAAGTTGTAGAACTTATGTCAAGTTCAAAAAAATCTTGGGAAGATGCTACTGCCAAAGCAGTAAAAAAAGCCAGTAAATCTATTAAAGAGATTAAGTCAGCTTATGTTCAAGACCAAAGTGTTGTTGTAAAAGATGGTGCGGTTGTTGAATATCGCGTTAATTTAAAAGTTACTTTTGAAGTCAAATAAATTTTTAGGTTCAACAAAAAAACCGTCTTGTAATGAGACGGTTTTTTAGTAAAAAGTACTTTTTATTTTTACAGATTACTATATATTCTGTTATACAAATCTTTGTAAATATCTTTGACAACACGTCTTTTCAGCTTCATAGTAGGCGTTAAATGTCCTGCTTCGATAGACCACTCATCAGGAGTTAGTTCAATGATTTTAATTTTTTCCCACTTACCAAATCCCTGATTGTATTTTTCTACTTCTTCCATTACACGTTCTTTCACTTTAGGATTATTAGCAATTTCTTCATATGTTTCACCTACATCAATATGATGTCTCCTTGCCCACTCCTTAATAAAAGGAAATGCCGGTTGAATTAAAGCAGCAACTAGTTTTTGTCCTTCACCAACAACCATAATCTGCTCAATAAATGGTGATTGTTTCATAGTATTCTCAATTAATTGCGGAGCTACGTATTTACCACCTGAAGTTTTGAACATTTCTTTTTTTCGATCAGTAATTCTTAAAACACCATCTGCATCCAATTCGCCTATATCACCGGTATGAAAATACTCTCCGGTAAAAACTTCAGCAGTTTTTTCAGGATCTTTATAATACCCCATTAACATATTAGGTCCTTTTGCCAAAATTTCACCATCATCAGCAATTTTAACTTCAACAATATCAATAGGACGACCAACAGTACCTATTTTCCAAAAATCATTTGGAGAATTTACTGATACAACCCCTGATGTTTCCGTCAAACCATAACCCTCTAATACAAATAAAGTTGCCGCATTAAACACTCTTTGCAAACGCGGTTGCAAAGCAGCACTTCCGGATACAATATACATTAATTCTCCACCAAGTGCTTCACGCCATTTACTAAAAATAAGTTTACGAGCTAATTTTAATTTTAAACTATAAGGAAATTTATGTTCTTTTTTAAAGTCAAATTCTTCACCAACCTTAACAGCCCAGAAAAAGAGAGCTTTTTTGATACCGGTTAATTCTTGTCCTTTGGCAACAATTTTATCATAGACTTTTTCTATCAAACGAGGGACCGCCGTAAACATATGCGGCTTAACTTCACGAATATTATCACCTATTTTATCAATTGATTCAGCGAAATAAATTCCAAATCCTCTGTAATAATACAAATATTGAATCATACGCTCAAAAATATGACAAGCAGGCAAAAAGCTCAGTAAACGAGCATTATCAGGCAATTTAGGCACACGCTTTGATGATGAAATAACTGTCGAGACAATATTTTTGTGAGACAACATAACCCCTTTTGGACGTCCTGTGGTTCCTGATGTATATATTATTGTTGCCAAGTCATCTTCTTTTACTTCAGCTTTTCTTTTATCTAATTCAGCTTGTAAAGAATCATCTGCACCCAAATCCAAAATCTCTTGCCATGCTCTTTCTCCTTCAATCGATTCAAACGTAAAAACATCTTTTAATGTAGGAATATTTTTTTTTATATGATTAACTTTTTCTAAAATTTCTTCATTAGAAACAATAATATATTTTACTTCAGCATGATTAAAAATGTATTCATAATCATCTTCGGAAATAGTTGGGTACACCGGGACGTCCTGTGCTCCTACCTGTAAAATACCTATATCGCTAATATTCCACTTAGTTTGATTGTTGTGAGATATTAATGCAATTTTATCATTAGGTTGAACGCCTAATTTAATTAACCCCCTACTAAATTGATTAGCTTTTTCAAAAAATTCTTTAGATGATGTTTTAACCCAGTTTCCATTCATCTTAGTTACTAATGCGTCTTCACGTGGGTAGGTTTCATTTTCATATTGAACAAAATCGAATAGTCTTTTAATATCCATAGCTGTTTGTTTTGGTTTTGGCTTACAAAATAGCAAAAATAAACGGCTTTAAAAAATCAAAGGGTATAATTTAAGCTATTTATGAAATATTATTAATATTTTAACAACAAAAAAGCACCTTTTTAAAGGTGCTTTTAAAAAAAATCTATGTAAACCATTATTCAATAATTAATTGCTTATAAGATATACCTTTATCCGTTTCTATTTTTATTAGATAAATACCTGAAGTTAAATTCTTTAGATTAATCAATCTTTTTTGCTTACTATAAGTTATAGGGATTTGTTGTCCACTTACATTAAATAGTTGTATATTAATTATAGAAAGCTTATTAGCTGTAACAAACAACTTTGTATCACCATGTAAAGGATTTGGAAATATTTTAGTATTAGTTTGTATATATTGATTGATACTTCCGGCATTATCTCCGGTTATTATCACACTATCAACAGTCCAACGGGTAGGACTACCATTAGAATAGTATTTGAAAGCTAAATACACTTGACCTGAAATACTACTAATATCAATATCAGATAATGTAATTTCTGTAGGCGATGATGAACCGGTAGGTACCGGTATATTGACGTTGGGGACTGCTGTCCATACAAAATTTTGTGGTAAACCGTTACCATCATAATCTGCAGAATACACCAATTCCAGCGGCGTCGTACCATAGGCATAAGCCAAGAAAACAGAAAATTTTTCATTGGTATAACTGTCAAAATCAATTTTATTATGTGTAATCAACCAATCTTTACTCGGTACATCTTCTTGATAACCATTGATTTGAACAGCGGGAGAATTGTTCTCACCATATTGTGTAATGCAATGCCAATCTTTATCACTAGCTTCATTAACAATATCGAAAATCATATTGTTACAATCGTCAAATGTTTCTTGAATAATATAATTAACCGCATTGGTAGTTGTAACAGTCAATGGTGTACTACATACCGATACATTACCGGAAGTATCTTTGGCTTTAATACAAACATAATAAGTCGTTGCCGGTGTTAAACCGGAAAAAACATATTGCGTATCGTTAACAGTAGCAATCAAATTACTATCGAGATAAACTTCATAACCTGCAATCATAACATTATCAGTTGATGCTTGCCATGTAACTTCAAAAGACGTGTCAGTCACCGAAGTTACATTTAAGCCTGTCGGTACACTAGGCGGAATTGTATCAGGATTGGGGTTCCAAATAGCATTGACCCATTCGGGATGATCAATGAACGGGTTACGATTACCTTGATAAGTATAAACGGCATTGTTACGGTCAATTTCTCGTTGACTAACCGGATCTTGTGCTGACCAATCTAATAAAACATGCAAGAACCAATCAGTAAAAACTTGATCGCTACTACCGTCTAACATATCGCTATTGTTCCAACTTGCAATTTGGTCTTCATAGCGTGTTGCTATATAAAATAACATTCGGGCAATATCGCCTTTAAATTCATCTATCGGTTCAAAAACGGTTCCTGAATAACCATAAACGGTATTTAATCCTAATTTAGAACCATTATCAGAAGTCCAAGTCGGATTGTTAACAACTCCGAAAGGATAATTACTACGTCTATTATTTACATATCCATCTGTTGGAACTACAAAATGTACATCGCTAACCATTGGGCTCGCCGAATTAAATATACTTTGTGGCATTAAATGTTCGCGATTATAACAATCTCCTTCATCTGAATAGTTTCCGCAAGTTTGTTGATGATGCTGATAATTATATGGATCAGCACCGGTAGGATTTTCAGAATACATATCTAAAACTGTGCCGTCATTTTCGTAATAATGATCGGTATCTGTGGTCTCATATGCATTATATAGATCATTATATGATTGCACATTATGTCCGTTGGTAATAATGCTTTTTAAAGCTGTTTTAAGTTGATATCCTGTTAATCCCTGTGCATTGTCATAATAACCTGCGGGGACTTGTCCATAGGTAATTGCCAAAAACAAAAGAAATAATAAAGTTAATTGTTTGTTCATTACTGTAATTTTTTAAGTTTTGCCATATAAAAACCGTCCCCTTTTGATTTGGACGGCAATATTGTTTTATCCTCTACAAAGGTATAATTTTTATGTTTGCTTAAAAAATTCTTTACAATTATTTGATTTTCCAATGGCAAAATTGAACAAGTTACATAAATTAAGTAACCACCCGGTTTGAGCATACTTTCATACGATTCAATTATATCTCGTTGAATTACATTGATTTGTTTTATTTTTTCAGGATTGAGTTCCCATTTTAATCTCGGATTTCTGCGAAGGGTTCCCAAACTGCTACAAGGAGCATCGAGCAATAAAATATCTGCTTTTTCATGATTTTTTTTAACTGTTTCGGCATCAATTATACCGGATTCAGTCAAATTTTTGATACCATTGCGCTTAGCCCGTTTGCGTAATTCTTCAATTTTTGCCGGATAAATATCATAAGCTAAAATTTGCCCAAGGTTTTGCATTTGGGTTGCCAAATGTAAAGTTTTACCACCGGCACCTGCACAAGCATCTATAACAACATCTCTTGCAACTGCACCTGTGAATGGGGCAACTAATTGCGATGAGGCATCTTGTACTTCAAACAAACCCTGTTTATAGCATTTTAGATGTGTTAATTTTCTTCGTGTTTTTAAAAATAAAGCATCGGGGTAATCCGGGGCTTGATAGGTTTCAATACCTTGTTTTAAAAGTATTTGCATTAAATCTTCCGGATTGGTTTTTAAACGATTGACACGAATGCTAATAGGCGCTTCTTCATTTAAGGCTTTTAAAATATCAATCCATTGCCCTTTTAACTGTATTTGACCCAGCTCAAAAAGCCAATCGGGAACAGATTGCTTGACAGCTTCATTTGTAATATTTTGATATTTTGTTAAAATAACTTCCGAATTTATATCTACAAATTCTTCCCAATCAGGTAATTCGATATGATTTAGAACTGCCCATGTACCGATAATATGCCATTTCCCTTGACCGGATAAAACATCTACTTCAGCCAAATACTCATATAAACGTTTCCAACGAACGATATCGTAGAACAAACCTGCTACAAATTTCCGGTCACGACTCCCCCATTTCTTATTAGATTTTAATAAAGTGTTAATAACTTTATCAGCTTGTTTGTGCCGATTAAAAATATCATCTAGAGCCATTATGACTGCTTCAGTCAAATTACGATACCATTTCATTGATAAATTAGATTTTAGAAATTAGAATTAGGTCTGCATCTTTCAAATTTAATATTCCTTACTAAATTCTAATTTCATATTTTTGCATGGTAAATGTATAACATTTGAAAGAGTTATTAAAACATATTTTTGATTTATACCTTATTTTAAATATTCATGTGGCTGTAGCGGTTATCGCATTATATATGGTTTTTAATCGTGATGCGGATATTACTTATATAATTTTTTTATTTAGTTCTACCATTGTTTCCTATAATCTTATTCGCCTATTAAGTTTTGGGAGTAATCGCTTTTTTATAAAAAAATATTACGCTAAGTATAAACAAGTTATTCTATTATTTTTAGGACTCACAATACCGGTAAGCCTGTTGGCTTTTCTTAAATTACATTTGGTTATTCAACTTGCTATAATTCCATTATTCATCATTACGTTTTTATATAATTTTGACTATAAGAATCTTCCAAAATTTCGTGATAATGGTATTATTAAAATTTTAATTGTCGGTTTTGTATGGGCCGGGCTAGTGGTATTAATTCCTCATTTTAATAATATTGATACAGTTATTTTATTAAAAACACTTTTGGTTTTTTTGTATATAGTCATGTTAACACTTGGCTTTGACAAAAGGGATATTTTAATTGATCAAATCGACCTAAAAACACTTCCGCAATTATTTCCTCACAGTATGTTTGTTATTTATTTGATTTTCTTTCTTATTTTATCGGGACTGAATTTTATTATATACAAGAATCCGAATAATTGGATTAACGAACTCATTATTATGATTTCAATTGTTATAAGTTGTCATTCCAATAGTGAAAAATCTTTTTATTATACAGCATTTTGGTTAGAAAGCATGCCTATTTTATGGTTATTATTTAGTTTAATAAACAATGCCCGACTATTATAGCCGGGCATTAAAAGTTTAGTCGTTATTTTTAAAACTGAAACGGTCTTACCAATATGTAAACTTGATCAATACTAATGCTGTTGCCACCAACATTTTTAGTATTTAAACTTAAATACCAATTATCAGTACCCGCATTCCAAACTTTCCACTCACTTTCTACCATATATCTGCCATCTGGAAAAGATGTCCAAGTCCAAGTATCATTTTGATCAATAGGAAAAATATCTTGTGTATTGTTTTTAGCATGTAATCTAAAAATATGAGAACTGTTTGAGCCACTCTTTGAAAAAACTCTTACTATCATTTTTACTTCTATTTGTCCTAATTTGTTAAAAATCGTTGGGTTAAGAGCAGATCCTACATAAAGATAATCAGCATATGATGAATTTGTATTAGTTAATTTTCTTCCTGACAAAAAAGGAATCGTAGTTACATAATTTCTTGCTGTAACATCACCTTTAAAAGCCCCTGCAAAAGCAGTATTATCTGCAGAATCTACTTCACCGTAAACCGCAATATGTTGCCCTGCACCATCTGCAGTAACTTTATTATATGATGCAATATGTAATCCGTCACCGGAATCGGCAACTTCATTGTATGTAGCATAATGTGTTCCGTCACCATTATTCGTATTACCAGCTAAAGGTTCTGAAGGATTACGTCCAATAATATTCATAGAGCCATATTGTAATCCGTAACTGGTAGCACTGGTTGCATCTGACCTAGCAATAATCACATTACTGGTTCCTATTTGTAGTCCTTGAAGTGCATTCCCTGTTTGTCCCCCTGCTAATAAATTACCTGTACCAATATGTATTCCATCACTATTAATTTCTGTTTTATTGATATGATCATATCCTATAAAATTAACATTACCATAATGTAAGCCGGCACCGGTAGAGTTGACAGAGTTTAGCGTTCCTACTTCATCACCTGATGCATTTGTGGCTTGTTGCGTATAAAAATCATAACCAATGATATTGCTGGTACCTACTAACTCTCCTGTTCCTGTAG
Organism: Flavobacteriales bacterium; assembly: GCA_026996605.1. Classification (GTDB taxonomy): domain Bacteria; phylum Bacteroidota; class Bacteroidia; order Flavobacteriales; family Flavobacteriaceae; genus WGBX01. The sequence continues at coordinate 8,078 of JALWLE010000141.1, read as the reverse complement.
AGAGCAAACTGTTAATAATACCAAAATGTTGCCCGTTACCATCTCCTCCAATGGTATTTAACTCACCTATTCTTTTAGCATCGCTGTCTCCCGTAACAGGTGTATAATTAGTGGGATCATTTGGATCAATAACTATACCTAAAACGTTAGAAGTGCCTACATGTGCAGTTGCACCCAAGTCAGTTAGCATATTTAATGTTCCTAAATGATAGCCTGTTGTTGATGTATTAGAATTAGTTACGTAGTTATGCCCTAAAATATTGCTCGCACCCAAATGAAAACCGTTTCCGGTTGATAAAATAACATTAACTCCACCTACATGAAGTCCTCCTCCATCTCCAAGTATAGTATTGATTGAACCGATACGTTTACCATCACTATCCCCGCTAACGGGAGTAATGTTATTAGGATTTTCAGGCTGAATTTTAGCACCAATAAGATTTATAGTACCGGTATGAGCTGATGCTCCTTTAGAATATATTTCATTAAATGCACCTACTTGTTTTCCGGTTCCGGAATTCCAAATTCTATTATAACTACCATATTGAACTCCGTTTCCAGTGCCTGTCATCAAATTAAAATTTCCAAAATGTACACCGTCGCCACTATTATTGTTATAGCCATAATATAAAAAGTTTTTTCCATTACTTGATCCGGAAATATAGTTATAGTTGGCATATCTATCACCTGTACTTCCACCATCTAAATATGTAGAAAGTCCTACATGAATACCTGCATTATTTCCGGTAACATAGGTATATAAACCATATTGATCTTTATCAACACCATCCTGTCCTATAACAGCAGCTTCGAACCCTTCTAATATTGGATAACTTGCCGATCCGGGATCTCCACCAACTGTCGTATAAACACCTACCTTACCATGCGTTGTTATCGGCGTTCCATCTAAATTAATAGAAGCACCTAAGCGTAAAGTAACATCATTAGGGTTTGCTAATTTAGCGTTAAGAAGTGTTTCTTGGGTGTCACTATAAATATCCAATTGTGATGTTGCGGTATTCTTTCCAATAGCAACTTGTCCCATATGGTACATCTTATCATTAATATCATTCGGGGCATCTGTAGTTCCTTCTTTAAACCAGTCTTTATCATTAGACATGGCAGCAGATCCGATAGCTACCCATGCTGTTCCATCCCAAAACCAAAAGGATTTGGTATCGGTGTCATAAACTGTAAGACCTTCTTCGGTTACTCCCATAGAGCCTGCCATAGTTGTTCTATCTGCTGTTGTAATACGGGGGATTAAAATTCCTTTTTGAGAACCGGAAACGTCTAACATTGAAAAGTTGTTGGGCGCTGAATTAGTTGTGTTAATGGCTACTTGAGCCTTTGTAGTAAAAACGGTTATAAAGCTAATCATAACCAAAAAAATGCTTCTTTTCATAATAATGTGGTTTTAGGTTATACAAATATATAACTTTTTTTAATACAAGTAAAAAAAAGCAATATTTTAACGGGTTATTTATTAGTATCGTCAATAATTATAAATTCAGATCGTCTATTTTGACGATGTTCCATTTCAGTACATTTTACACCATCTTTACAACGGTTAACCAATTGTGTTTCTCCATATCCTTTGGCAGTAATTCGTGAAGGGTCAATACCACTATCTATTATATATTGACGTGTAGCATCTGCCCTTTTTTGAGATAGTTTCATATTAAATGCGGCGCTACTTCGCGAATCGGTATGAGAACGAATATCTAATTTTAGATGTGGATATTTTCTAAGTACCGTTATTACCTTTTCTAATTCTATTGCTGCACGAGGTCCTATATCATAGCTGCCGTATTCAAAATATATGGGTTTTAACTCTAATATTTTACCTAAATCTTTTCCCTTAACAATAGCTTCTTCTTTGGGTATTGCCACTTTGATAGTATCTTGCATTTTAGAAAAAAGATCTTTTTCATCTCCTTTCTTGATTTCATTAGATTTATAAAAAACATAAATATTATCTCGCATTTTTTCATTATTTCGACTGGAAGCAAAATAACCGTATTTTTTCTTAGTATCAATTGAAAATGAAAAATCATCTTGTGATGAATTAATTGGTTTTCCTAAATTGAGAATATCACCAATCATACCGTTCTCATCTATATCAGCAACAAAAATATCTAATCCTCCATAACCTAATTGCCCGTCTGATGCAAAATATAATTTATTATTATCACTTATATATGGAAAATTTTCTCGTTCTGTAGTATTCACTTTTGGTCCCAAGTTTTGTGGATAACTATATGAATTATCCTCATAGATCTCGACATACCAAATATCAGAACTTCCAAAGCTTCCGGGCATATCTGATGAAAAATACAAACGTTTACCATCCGGGCTTAATGCAGGATGAGTATAAGTAAAATTCTCACTGTTAAATGGTAACTCTTCAACCGTTTTCCATTCCCCGTTAATTTTTTCTGCTCTATATATTTTTAACTTACTTAAATTGGCATTAGAACCTTTATCGGCTTTATAACTATTTCTGGAAAAATACATGGTTTTACCATCCGGTGTAAAAGTGGCAGAAGATTCATGATACTCAGTATTAATATCGCCTGAAAGCGGATGTACTCCGGTTACATCATTGGGGGCATTAATTGTTGCTTGATATAAATCAAAATAGGGTTGCCCGTTTTGCCATTTCTTTTTATAACCGACCGGATGATAACCGGATGATGCAAAAATTAATTTGTTTTTAAATATTACCGGAGCAAAATCAGAATATTCCGTATTTATTGAAAGACTGTCTATCTTATAGCTACTATATTCTAAAGGAATATCGTTATCATATAAAATATAAGATTTCTTCTTTATTTCATTGTTTCTGAATTTATCATCAACCAATGTATAATATCTTTGTAAATATTTGTCTCCTTCAGCCCTTTTACCACTGGCTTTTAAACATTGAGCATATCTAAAATAATATTCCGGTTCAGGGTCTTCACCAAGTTTAAATAACTTTTCATACCATTTAACTGCTTCTCTATATTCTGCTGTTTTAAAATATGAATCACCAAGTTTTTTGTACAAGTAGCCGGAAACATAGCCACGTTTGGCTACTTTTAAATATATATCTCGAGCTTTAATATATTCATAACCTTTATAGAGCTGATCTGCTTTTTTTACTCCTTCATCTAATTGAGCATGAATCTCTAAACCAAATAATAATAATAATAATAATAGGAAAAATGAAAATTTGTTCTTCATAAGAATATATATTAGAAAAATCGCGGCGACTGAAACCTTAAACTATTTTCATCCCGAGTTAAATAATAGCGTAATACTAATTCATGAGAGCCATAATTTACATTATATATGGGATTTTGATCCCAGTCAAAAGCATAACCGATATGAAATTGTCTAGATACATTAATACCTATAAGCAAAGAGTATGCCGCTTTTAAACGATATGCTAATCCGGTAGTTAAAGTTTCATTCCATTGCAGGTTTACACTTACATCAGCAGAAAACGGCAATTTATCTATATAACGTAGCATGACTGATGGTTGCAAAGTCATTTTTCTATTAAGTTCAATATTATATCCACCCATAGCATAAGCTTGTAAAGGATGCTTATCATTTAATTCTAAATCTTTATAATATTTTTGCATATTCAGATTAGGGATAGATAAGCCAAAGTACCAAGTCTCTGAATATATAAAAGCGCCAACCCCCACATTAAAATCCATCACATTTATATCATTACTAAAAATTTCTTCTGTTGGATCATAAATGTGTAATTTATCCATATTGAGCCTTTGATTATATAATCCTACGTTAAGTCCCATAGATAAAAAGGTCGTAAATGATAATTCCAGATTGTAAGAAAATTGTAAATTACCGGTCAGTTTAGTCAATGGTCCCAATTGGTCATAATTAACTCCTAATCCGAATGCTGCTTTTTCTAAAGGATACTCAAATGCCAAATCGGACGTAACCGGCGCCCCATCAACATTAAGCCATTGTTGGCGATGCATCAGCAACACACTAACTTTACCTTTAACACCCACTGCTCCGGGATTAACCGCCGCTTTATTGTACATATATTGGGTATGTAACGGAAAATCTTGGGCTTGTATTCCGGTTATGCTGATAATGCTAAGAATTAATATGTAATATATCCGTTTCATATTGTTATTTTAATAAATAGAGATAACCGGCTTTGGTTTTAGTTTTGCCGTCTTCTTGATATTCAAAAATATAAAAATAGGTTCCGGTAGGTAAAGGGTTTCCATTCATATCTTTACCGTCAAACTTCACATCCGTATTATTGTAATTTTTACCTTCCCAAACTTTATTTTGCCAACGATTCAAAATAATCATGCTATTATCCGGAAATTTTTCAACACTCTTTATGTACATAAAATCATTTTTACCATTACCATTAGGTGATATGGCGGTAAATATTTCCAATTCACGATCATCATAATCATCGAGATAATCGGGAATACCGTCGTTATCTGTATCTACTGCATCATCGGGTTCGTAGTTCCCGTTATTATCAGGTTGCTCATCAATGGTTAAAATACCGTCGTTATCATCATCATTATCAAGATAATTGGGAATACCGTCACCATCGGTATCATCATTCATGGGGTTACCGTCTTGTGGATAGTTGTTGTTGATATCGACATCTTCAAAATCTGTATAGAGTCCGTCACCGTCATCGTCCCTGTCTAAATAATCGGGAATTCCATCAGTATCGGTATCTAGTGCGTCGTCGGGATAGGCATTGGTATTATCATCAGGATGTTCATCATTAGTTAACACATGGTCATTATCATCATCGTCATCTAAAGCATTGATATTACCATCAGTATCGGTATCTAATACATTATATAATAATACGCCACTATCCGGTGTGGTTTCTAATTCATCTACAATACCATTAACACCAACATCACCTTCCAATACGCCATCCATATTGGTATCGGTTCCAACAGGAATATTTAATCTTCCGGATTCTGCCGTATCAAACAGGACATCGTTATCTGAATTAACATCAAAATGATTGGGAATGCCGTCACCGTCCATATCAAAAGCCGGTTCTATAATTCCATTGTTATTATGAATGGCATTATCATTGTCATCATCATCAACAAATACCGGATAACCGTCATTATCGGCATCAGTCAGCGGATCAATACCGCCACTTTCATCGATATCAGGAATTCCGTCATTGTCATCATCCAAATCGACTAAATCATTGACGCCATCGTGATCGAAGTCACTGGCATCTAAATAATCGGGAATAGTATTGTTGTCACTATCAACTGCGTCTTCAGGTTCATGATTACCATTAGGGTCCGGGTTTTCATTAATAGTTAAAATACCATCGCCGTCATCATCGGGATCAAGATAATTGGGAATACTATTACCATCAGTATCATCATTAGTCGGGTCACCGTCTTGCGGGTAATTGTTAGGTAATTCGACATCTTCAAAAATGGTATTGATGCCGTCGCCATCATCATCTACATCGAGATAATCAGGAACAGTATCTGCATCGGTATCCATGGCGTCATCGGGCAAATGATTTAAATTATTGTCAGGTTGTTCAGTTGCGCTAGGGACATTATCGCCATCATCATCATTGTCTATGGCATCGATAAGCCCGTCGCCGTCTGTATCTTGTAATGTATAAATTAGAACGCCGCTATCCGGTGTCGTTTCTAATTCGTCAACTAAACCGTTTGTTCCGACATCACCTTCCAACATACCGTCATTATCTGTATCAGAGCCTACAGGTACACTTAATCTACCGGATTCGATATGGTCGTATAGATTATCATTATCTGAACTAAAATCTAAATGGTTAGCCTGTCCATTACCATTTACATCATAAGCCGGTTCAGCGGCATTATTATCATCTCCTACAGCATTATTATTATCATCATCATCTTTAAAAGCCGGTACACCGTCATTATCGGCATCAGCAAATGGGTCTAAGCCTGCAGGATATTCATCAACATCGGGAATACCGTCATTATCATCATCTATATCAATATCATTATTGACACCATCGCCATCAAAATCAAATGTATTATCCAAGTAATCCAAATAATCCGGAATTCCGTCATTGTCTGTATCGACGGCATCTTCCGGTTCAAAATTGCCATTTGGGTCGGGTTGCTCATTGATTGTTAAAATACCGTCTCCATCGTCATCATTATCGAGGTAATTAGGAATACCGTCACTATCAGTATCGTCATTGGTCGGGTCACCGTCTTGCGGGTAGTTATTGGGTAATTCGATATCTTCATAGACGGTATTGATACCATCACCGTCATCATCTATATCAAGGTAATTAGGAATACCGTCTTGATCAGTATCCATGGCATCGTCGGGATAATGATTTCCATTAAAATCAGCAAATTCACTTATAGTAGGTACATGGTCATCATCATCGTCTAAGTCTAAGAAATCGTATGAGTTATCACCATCGGTATCTAGCAGGGGATAATTTAATACACCACTATCGGGTGTGGTTTCTAATATGTCTGCCAATCCATTATTACCTACAGCATCATCGAGACGTCCATCCATATTGGCATCCGTCCAACCGCTACTGCCGGATTCTGCTAAATCATATAAGCCATCGCCATCCGATTCCGGATCCCAAAAATTAGGAATATTATTACCATCAAAATCAAATGCCGGTTCTACAAGACCGTTAATATCTCCTATTGTATTATCATTATCATCATCATCCAGATAAAGAGGCACACCGTCATTATCGGCATCGGTAAAAGGATCGACACCATGTGTTTCTATTAAATCGGGAATACCGTCATTATCATCATCTAAATCAATATCGTCATTGACACCATCATTATCATGGTCATTAACATTATAACAACAATCGAGATATGCCGGAATACCATCACCATCGAGATCAACGGCATCTTCAGGTTCATGATTGCCATTGGGGTCGGCTTGTTCATTAATGGTCAAGATACCATCACCATCATCATCTACATCTAAATAATTGGGAATACCGTCACCATCGGTATCATCATTAGTCGGGTCACCGTCTTGTGGGTAGTTGTTTGGTAATTGAACATCTTCAAATATGGTATTGATACCATCACCATCATCGTCTATGTCATGGTAATTAGGAATGCCGTCCAAATCAGTGTCCATGGCATCATAGGGATAGCGGTCGCCATTAAAGTCTGGAAATTCACTAGCAGTAGGCACATGGTCATTATCATCATCAGTATCAAGAAAATCAGGCATGCCGTCTCCATCCCAATCTAATATTGTATAATTTAATACGCCACTATCTACAGCAGTTTCCAGTTCGTCAACTAAACCGTTAGCACCAACATTGCCTTCAAGAAAACCATCGGGTTGGATGTCCGTTCCAACCGGTATGGACAAACGTCCGGATTCCGCGGCATCGGCTAATCCGTCACCGTCACTATCTACATCGAAATGGTTGGGAATACCGTTGCCATTCAAATCAAAAGCAGACTCTACCTGTCCATTAGAATCGCCGATAGTGTTATCATTATCGTCATCATCAAGATAAACAGGGATACCATCATTGTCAGCATCAGTTAACGGGTCAACACCGTTGTACTCTATTAAATCGGGGATACCATCATTGTCATCATCTATGTCAATATCATCTGTAACACCATCATTGTCATGATCATCCGGATCTACACAACAATCCAGATAGTCAGGAACACCATCACCGTCAGTATCTATCGCATCATCGGGTTCATGGTTACCATTGTTATCAGCATGTTCATTGATAGTAGGAATACCATCATTATCATCATCGGTATCAAGGTAATTGGGAATGCCATCACCATCTGTATCGTCATCCATAGGGTTACCGTTTTGCGGATAATTGTGTGGTAATTGCACATCTTCAAAATCGGTATATATGCCATCACCGTCATCGTCTCTATCGAGATAATCGGGAATCCCATTAAAATCGGTATGTAAAGCATCATCCGGATAACCATTGCCGTTATCGTCCGGATGCTCATTTTCCGTCAGTACATGATCGTTGTCATCATCAAAATCTTTAAAGTCGGGCGACG
>JALWLE010000140.1 GCA_026996605.1 Flavobacteriales bacterium | reverse complement strand
TTGCCGGTAATGCGGGTCTTTGCAATACCGCATGATATTATCCATTATTTCGTATTGATGCGACGTTAGGACTTGTTATAATTTTTTGGTTGTTTTTCAATTATTTGTCGCAAAGATTTTTAATCCCTTACAAGAATTTTATAATTTTTTAAAAGAGCTGTTTATTTTTGAACTTTTTTTAAAAAGAACAAAAAAGCATGAAATATTTTATTTTTGTTTGGGTATGTTGATATTTTTTTTTAAAATTGCATCATAAAGCTTATAAAAAACGAAATTATGAAAAAAATATTAAGTATTGCTATATTCTTGATAGCATTGACCGGATATAGTCAAAAAATGTCAGAACAATTTAACGTTAAAGACTATGCCAAAAAGCAAACTGAAATGATTCAATCGGCTTTAAATTTGGACCAAGAAACTGCCGATAAAGTTTACAAACAAAACACTCTGAAAGCATATGCAGTTCAAAAAAGAATTATTTTAGCTGAACAACAAGGTCAAACAGCCGGAAAAACTTTAGAGCAAGTTATTAAAGATGTTGAAAAAGAAGCTGAACATGCATCAGGTTACGATAATGCTATGAGAGGTATTTTGGGGGCTGATCTTTATGAAAAATTTAAAGAGAAGTTTTAATAAAGCTTACTTATATAATTAATAATTATTTGAGTCCGGTTTTTGCCGGACTTTTTTTATTGATTGAATTGTTTCCGAAAAATTATTTTTTGTATTTCTCGTTTTAAAACTAAAAATACAATATGTTTTACCAACATAGTTAAATCGGTAGTGGTTAATTCCGAAAAATCTTTTTCTGCAATATCTACGCGATACATAAAGCGGTCAAAATCTGAAGGCTGATAGCTTAGCATATCTTGTATAAAATGCTCTAATTTATGTAATAGTATTTCTCCGGAATTGATATCGTCAAAATAGTTAGCGTCAATACCGGATAAGATCAAATCTTTTTGTATTTGACTGATTAATTCGGTTAGCGAAATATCTTGGTGACTGGTTAATAATTGAAGTCCGGTCATAATAATTTGAGAAATTGAGGGTTTGTTTTGTTACATAGAAAACAGGGTTCTTTAATTATAACTTATTGATTCGTATAATAACTTCTACTTTCAACTTGAGGGACACAGGCTACTGTGTGATTCCGATGCTAATTGGGATTGTGCCGAAGCGGTGCTTCAGACATTAATATAATTAATTTATCGATGATTATTTTTTATCAAAAAGTTCTAAATAACGTTTAAGCATAGCGGCACGTTCGTATTGTTCATCTTCAATAGCATTTTGTAACATATTTTCAATTTCTTTTTTTGAATAAATAACTGTACTTTTTCCAAACAAATCTACTGCTAGTTTTTCCATTTCATTTAAGTCTTCTGCCGACTGAATGTTTTCATCAAAATTTAATACAGGTTCTTCCATATCATCTATTTCGTTGAGTAGTTGCTCTATGTCTTGCTGTAATTGTTTAGATTTAGCTTCATGTTGTTTACGAATATTTTCTCCGGGTAAAAAAATTCCGGCTTCTTCTAAAATTCCGCTTTCACAAAATATAGGCGCATCAAACCGTACGGCTAGTGCCACAGCATCGGAAGTTCGTGAATCAATAGCTTTTTCGATACCGTTTTTTTCGGTTATCAACATGGCATAAAAAATACCTTGATCAAACTTGTTGATAATGACTTTTTTTAGATTAACTCCGTAAACCCCCATCATTGTCTTCATTAAATCATGTGTTAAAGGACGTTGCGGAATGATATCTTTCTCTAAACCAATGGTAATGGAATGCGCTTCCATACCACCAATAACGATAGGTAGCTTTTTACCTGTAATAGGCTCACTTAAAAACAAAACATAAGCGCCTGTTTGGGTTTCACTGTATTGTATGCGGTCAACTTTTAATTCTATCAAACTCATGTTTTGTTATTTTTTTGATATAACGAAAATACAAAATTATTTGTAAAAATGCATTTCCTCAATATACTTAAATATTTCAGGGGGTAACAAAGGACGCACATTTTTACCCTGTTTGATATATTGTCTAATTTGCGTAGCTGAAATTTCAATAATTGGTGCTTTGATTTTTTTAATTGAAGCATGTGCCGTCAAATAGTCGGGGACTGTTTTTTGATGAATGCGCGGATATACATATATTTGATAATATGCCAATATGGCTTCATAGTTTTTCCATTTGGGTAGGCTTGCCAAATTGTCTTCACCCATTAAGAGTATGAATTTCTTGTTCGGATACTTTTCTTGTAATACGGTTAAAGTATTAATTGTATAATTAGGTTGTGGTAAATTGAATTCAATATTTGATGCTTTTATTTTCGGATAATTTTCCGTTGCCAAACGAACCATAGATAAGCGTTGAAAATCATTAAGTAAAGTCGTTTTCTTTTTTAGCGGATTGTGTGGCGTCACCACTAACCAAACTTCATCGATATCGGTATGTTCAACGATATGATTGGCTATGATTAAATGCCCGATATGAATGGGGTTAAAACTTCCGAAAAACAAGCCGGTTTTTTGCATTTAGTTACTATTGTTTGTTTGATGATTCGGTTATTTGATTATGTGATATGAATGTACGGTCAGATGTCATTATTATTTCAGAGTTTTGAATTTTCAACATTAAGAAATTAAGGCTATTAAGTTTGATAAATGTTTTTAGTTCTCAAATTTTAATTATCACTTATCTACTTACTTTATCACTTTTCACTAGGCATTTTTCACTTTGTCTTTTCGCACTTGGAACTAATTTATCATCCTTCTTTCTCCAAAACTTTGATAGCTTCGCTAATGTACGGGTCTTTTTTGATGGCTTTTATCCATTTATCACGTTTGGTTTTAAAAATTGTATCATTGGCTTCTTCTTTAGCTTTGATATCTATCGGTAATGAATAAATTTCAAAATTGGATTCAAATTTTGTCAAACTGTCAAACCTCTTACCAATAGCTTCGTTTTTCTTTAAATCATTTATATATTTATCGAGTTTGAGATAAATAGTGTTATCTTTTTTATTGTCAGCAATCCAACGGGCTTTTTCTTTGATGTGCAGAAACAAACTTGTGGTATCAATGCGTTGTTGTTCATGTGTAATGATTTTTGATTTACCGGCTATTTCATAGGTTTTGTGTCGCACTTTATCGATTTTATCCCATGCCAAAGCAGTTGGTTCATCTTCTTCACGAACTTTTAGATACATATAATTGTCAGGTATTATAATGTCTGGTGTAACTCCTTTGCGTTGTGTAGAACCGCCGCTTATCCGGTAGAATTTTTTAGTAGTCCATTTAAGAGCGCCTAAATCACCGAATTCATCTCCCATAATACGATTTAGCCCAATGAAATTTTGGACTGTGCCTTTCCCATAAGACTTACCTCCGATAATAATTGCACGGTTATAATCTTGTAAGGCGGCTGCTAATATTTCAGAAGCTGATGCTGACAGTTCATTGATTAAGATTACGACTTTACCGTCGTAAATAGTACTTTTATCCTGATCTTTTAAGACGTCAATTTTGTTTTTTTTATCACGTACCTGAACTATGGGACCTTTATCAATAAAAAATCCGGCAATATCGATAACCGTAGCAAGTGAACCTCCTCCATTATTACGTAAATCCAGCACAATACCATTGACATTTTCGGCTTTGAGCTTTTCTAGTTCTTTTTTAATATCGGTTGCTGCTGAACGTTGGTTTTGTTCTTTAAAATTGATGTAAAATTTTGGTAAATAAATATATCCGAAAGTTTGATTTTCATCTTTAATTAATAAGGATTTAGCAAAAGTCTCCTCTAACTCGACACGATCGCGGGTTATGGGAATGGTTTCGATACTACCATCGACTCGCTTAACAATCAATTTAACGATTGTTCCCTTTGGTCCTTTAATTAACTTAACGACTTTTGACAGTCGCATACCCATAATATCAACGGGTTCGTCGTCACCTTGTCCTACTTTTTGAATAAGATCGCCTACTTTGAGTTTGCCGTCTTTCCAAGCAGGTCCTCCAACAATTATTTCTACTATTTTAACAAAATCACCGTCTTTTTGTAAGCGAGCACCTATTCCTTCAAAAGATCCGGACATACTTGTGTCAAAACGTTCTTTACTTTGCGGACTAAAATAATTGGTGTGTGGATCGTTTTGCATGGTAATGGCGTTCATATACATAGAAAAATAATCCATCTCTTCCATATCTTTTAAAGCATCAATATAGGTTTTTATAGATTTTTTAGTTGCTTTAAGCGCTTCCTGTTCTAATGTTTTTCTTGACTTAGGTTTAAAAGTGCTGTCTTTTTTTTGTTTCTGTTCTTGTTCTTTTATTTTATCATACAAACGAGACAAGGTGTTGAATTTTAAATATTTGCGCCAACGCTCTTTAAGTTCGGCTTTGGTCTTTGCAGGTTTGATTTTTTCATAATCGATATTAAGTATTTCATCTTTATCGAAATCAAATCCTTTTTTTAAAATGTCATTGATATAATCAATACTTTCGGCTTGTCTTTGTTGAATAATAGCATAAGCTTTTTGGTAAAAATCGGTTTTGCCCTCTCTAATTTCATTATCAATAGAATTTTTATAAACCGTTAAACTGTCAATATCCGATTGTAACAAGTATCTTTTAGAAGGGTCTAAGTCTTTTATGAATTCTTTGTAAACTTTTTCTGAAAAATCATTATTGATAAAAGCCGGATGATAATGAGCGTATTCAATGACCCGTTGAACGCCGGTTATTATGGCAATTTCTTTGTTTTTAGCAGTTTGTTGTTGTCTAAATGCTACAAAAATACCTGACAAAGCAAGTACAATTAGTATAACTTTGTAATTCCTTTTCATAAAAAAAATAATTTTATCCATTGTATGTTAGTTTGTGAAAAAATTATGCCACAAAACAGCTCACAAAGTTAAGGTTTTATTAAATAAAAACCATACGGGATGCATTTTTCTGATTTTAATTTGATGTTATTTTAATTAAGAACAAAATAAAACGGGATTAAGTTTATCGATATGTCAATATATTGAACTGTTTTGAATATAATAAAATCATCAAATTATTGTTTGATAAATTTATATCTTTGTTGTAATCATATATTTGCTCTGTTTAATTGTTAATAATAAAAAAAATTATTTAACATTTTTGTCGGATTAACAGTTATCATCTTATATAATAATACTTTTTATAATGAAAAATGTTGCAGTTATAATGGGAGGCTATTCTTCCGAATATGAAATTTCTCTTAAAAGCGGTCAAACCGTTATGACACATCTGCCCAAGAATAAATATAATGTTTATGCCGTACATATCCGTAAAGATAAATGGGTAGTAATTGTTAACGATCAAGAGTACCCGATTGATAAAAATGATTTTTCATTTAATAAAAACAATCAAAAAATTAATTTTGATGTAATATTTAATGCTATTCATGGACATCCGGGAGAGGATGGTGCTATTTTGGCATATTTTGAAATTTTAGGAATACCGCATACATCTGCGAGTTTTGATAAAATGGCATTAACATTTAACAAAAAAAACACTTTGGCAGTTGTACGTAGTTATGGAATTCCTACTGCTAAGTCTGTTTTTTTACACCAACATGATGTTGTAAATTTAGATGAAATTATAAAGAAAATAGGACTTCCGTGCTTTGTGAAACCTAACCGTGCCGGTTCGAGTTACGGTATCAGTAAAGTTTATGACAAAAATCAATTACAACCGGCTATTGACAAAGCTTTTAAAGAGGACAAAGAAATTATAGTTGAATCTTTTCTTGAGGGTAGAGAGTTATCGGTAGGGGTTATTAAATACCGTGGTAATATAAGGGTGTTACCCATAACTGAAATTATCAGTGAAAATGATTTTTTTGATTATGAAGCCAAATATTTAGGAAAGTCTCAAGAAATTACACCCGCAGATATTTCCGATGAGCTTGCTGCACGTGTACGTACGACAGCTGCACGTGTATATGAAATACTTGATTTAAACGGTGTATCACGTGCTGAGTATATTATAGTAAACGGTATTCCACATTTTTTAGAAATTAATATGGTACCGGGTTTAACTTCGGCATCAATTTTTCCGCAACAAGCTGTTGCAGCAGGATTGAGTTTGTCAGAACTTTTTGAAAATGCTGTAGAAATGGCTCGGTAGAATTTTACAATTTACAACTAATGTAAAATTTTATAAATAACTTATAGTTTCTACCAACTTTGTTTCAAAATTTGATATTCGTTGATATAATGACATAAATTTTATTATATTTGTCATAATATTTGATATGCTAATTATATTTTTCAATAAGAAATTTAGTGTATTAATAAAATTTATATTATGAAAAAAATTACAACTTCCATTTTATTTATTATTTCATTTGTTTCATTTTCACAGTTTCAAAGAAGTATAATATCTAATATTAACACAAATGGCGCCTATGGTATATTAGAGAAAGATCTTAACGGAGATGGAGTCTTAGATTTGTTGGGAGCCAGTGAAGCTGATAATACCTTGGCATATTTTATCAATGACGGAGCCGGTAGTTTTACACAAACTATAATTGCAAATAATTTTACAGGAGCCAGATCAATTGATTCAGCTGATTTTGATAATGACGGTGATATGGATTTTGCGGCTGTCGGTTCGTCTGAATTAGCTTGGTTTGAAAATGCCAATGGTTCTTTTATTAAGCATTCTATTGAAACCGGACTAAACGATCCGCGTCAAGTTCGGGTATCTGATATTGGGACACTATTAGACCCAGCTACACCTGATGGTGATATCGATATAGGTGTTTTGGTTAGTGGGGAAAATACTGCTAGTGTTTATATGAATAACGGAAGTAATTCTTTTAGTCGCTTTAATATTATTAGTATTGATTCGCCGCGTTATTTACATGGTGGAGATTTTGATTTGGATAACTCACCTGATTTTTTAGTTTCATCTTTTAATGGTGATGGTGCTAACAACAATGAAAATATTATATGGTACAAAGTTGGAAGTTTAGGCTTGGTTCAAGGTGGTGTTGTCGCTACAGACTTTCAAGGTGCTTTTGGAGTAGAAGGCGGGGATATTGATTTAGACGGCGATGATGATGTTATTGGAGCAGCATTTATAGATAACGAAGTAGCTTGGTTTGAAAATGTCAATGGTGACGGATCCGGTTTTGTTAAACATACAATTGACAGTGATTTACCCGGCGCTTTATATGTTCACTGGCTAGATATTGACAATGACGGTGACAAGGACATCGTAGCCACGGGTTACGGGAATGATGCTTTATTAAGTAACTCAGAAGTGGTAATTTATTATAATGATGGTGCTCAAAATTTTACTAAAGTAGTAGTTGATGATACAATTCAAGGTGCTGCAACCTTTACTGTACAAGATTTTAATGGTGATGGTGAATATGATATAGCCGTGGCAGGTTCGTCTTCTAATGAATTTGTTTTATATATTTATCAAACTAGTGCTGTTCAAATTAACAATTTAGCTCATTTATCGGTATATCCCAATCCGGCTTCGGATATTTTGAAAATTGATTCAACAGAACCGATCCAACAAATTAAAGTGTTTGATATTACAGGACGAAATGTTTTAGTTACTCAACAAAAAACAATTGATGTTTCAGGGTTTAATAAGGGTTACTATTTGTTTAAGATTATTTTAAAAGATAATAATGTCATAACTAAGAAAGTATTGATACTGCGATAATTTATTAAAACAACTTATTATCCTTATTTTTTAAGATTTGTTCGTAACCGGTGTCCTCGTGCACCGGTTCTTTTTTGGCGGCGGTTACCGCTAATCGATCGCAAATTTCATTTTCAGTGTGATTATTATGTCCTTTGATCCAAAATATTTGATAATCAACATCTTCAGAAACTTTTAATAATGCATGCCATAAATCAGGATTTTTGGTTTTGGCAAAGCGGTTGGCTTTCCATTTATGAACCAAGCCCTGCCGTATAGCATCAACCACATATTTCGAATCGGAATATATTTCGACAGGTAAATTTTTGTCTTTAATTTTTTTTAAAGCATCAATAACAGCCATAAGTTCCATACGATTGTTAGTAGTTCGCTTAAATCCTTTTGAAAAGTTTTTTTGTAATTTACCATCGGTTGTTTTCATTATAATACCGTAACCACCGGGTCCGGGATTACCAAGTGCCGAGCCATCGGTATAGATTAATATTTTGTTAATATCTGACATGTTTAATAAGTTGAATTAAAATGACTTAATAAGAACGAGGAAAATTTTTATTAACAACTATGATAAAATCTGCTTTGTTAAGGTGTTTTTTGTCCAGTTTTTTCAATTGATCTTGAGTTTCAACATCGATAGTAACAATTTTGAGTTCCGGATTTTGTTGTTTCAGATACCATACAATACCTTGATTAAAATTTGAATGGTAGCTGCCATTATAGTGCAAAAACAATTGTCCTTTTTTATAATTTTTCAATATATTATAAGCCATAGTTGCATCTTTTAAGGCTTGAGCTTTTGGTAAATTATCACCTCCGTGTCCTCCCATCATTTCAAGCATTTTTTTATATTGAGATAACTCAGCATTATATTTAATAGGGAGCGGTGCTATCCATTTCTTATCATTATCAGAAAGTGTGTCTAAAACTTTAAAGCCGCCATGATATACTTTTGAAGCATAACGGCGAGGGACATTAGTGGCAATAAAACTCAGGTTGTGTTTTTTAGCAAAATCCAACAATGGTTTATAGTCGGTTTTAAAATTTGGCCATAAACGAGCTGTTTTTTTTAATTTTTTGTAGTTGATAGAATCTTTTAAATAATCATTGACTTGTTTTTGATTGTCGGTTTCCATCATTTCTGCACCAAGTACTAAATTTTTACCGGCAATCTTATACAGATCTTTTGTTAATTCAAGTTCTAACCAATGAGCAACAGGGTTATCATGTTCTTCACCAAAGAAAACCAAATCTGCTTTTTTTGCAGTTTTAAGCAATTTTTTGTAAGAAGTTTTTTTGCCGTTGGCTTTAAAAATTTGAAAAACTTGTTTTTTTTGCGCTTGTATATTCAAGCTGATTAGTAATGTGATAATTCCGAATAAGTATTTCATTTGTTTATTTTTTAATGTTAACATTTATGTTAAATGAAACCTTTGATGATAAAAATAATCATTTCGTTGTGTGTGTTTAATAATTATTTTAATCATGTCGGTTTTTTCATTTAATTAAAATTTAAGAATTTGTTTGATATGTTTTTTTCTTATAAGTACATTATTATCATAAATATCAATGGAGAGTTCTGCCTTATGTTGATTTGTAACTTTGATTTTTAAGTCGGCATTGGTTACAGTAATGAGTTTAGCATTTCTAAAGCCGTAAACTTGTACATATAAAGGATTCTTTTGTAAGTCTTTAGGTGTTAAACTGAAAGTTTTAATAGCTTGACCTTTGATTTCAAACCAAAGGTTTTGAGTATAATTAGCATCCATTAATCCAATATCTTTTGGTGTTTGTTTATAGCTGTATTTTAGTACAATATTTTGTCCGGGCAATATTTTAAGATCTTTTTGTCCAAGTTCATTTTTGATTACTGTTAATTTTTGGTTTGGGATAACACTAATTTCTTCTTGAATATGATAGTCTTCAGATTCTGTCTTATGTTGTATTGCCGTCATTTTTTGTGGTTTAATTTCAGTTGATTTGCATGCAAACAAACCTGTTAATACCAATAGAAATACGATAATTTTCATTTTTTCAATTTTTTATGTGATTTAACAAATTTAGTAAAAGATGTTGAATAATAGATATTAGGTTTTATAAATTAAAATATACAATGTGACATTGTCAAAAAGGAAAGTAATTATGGTTTACAGGCTATCTTTAATTTTTATGACGCCGTTTATTTTATTTAACCTAACGTTTTTAAAGTCTAAGCTACTGTCAAAGCCTATCCCGGTAATATATTCATCATTTTGTCTCAAAATTGTCTGTTCATTACCGAAAATATGTTGATTTGTTCCGTCCCAATACAAATGTCCCGTTTGCAAGCTGCTACCATCTGCTCCGGTAATATTTACATGACCAATTAGTTCTGCCAAATCAGGATTTTTATAAAGATATGCTTTATCGGCAGTAATTACAGTTTGTTCATTATTCTTGTTATTGATTAGTATAATTTTAATTTTATTCGGAAAGTATTGGTAGGTAAAATCTTTCTGGTTGCTGTAATCTTTCATCAAAGGTGCTGTCATTATCAAAACCTTGTTACCAAATAATGTATAGGTTAGTTTAAAGTTTTTTGTTTCAGATATAGGAATAGTCTCATTTTCTTGATATAATTGATTAACTTCTTCAATATTTTTGGAACAAGAAAAAAGCATTACGGTTATAATGACAACCGCAATGCTTTTTTTGATATTTTTATGTATAAGCATTTTTTTATTTGTTAGGGACGGTTACACTACCGCCTATCCAGCATTTCATTGGGATTTTTTTACCCGCCATACCTTTGATAAAGATATCTGTTTTACTGGGAGCTTTTGCTCTATATGCAGCTGCTGTTTTACGAGCTCTTTTGGCTATTGAAGGGTCTACTTTTGCTGCCCTGTCAGCCATAGAGGCTGCTAACCAATAAGTTGCTCTTTTACTGAATTCGTCGCTACCGCAACTATTTGCACTGTTTGCGTATAATCTTGCTATTAGCATATAAGCACCACCCATTGAAGGTTTAAACTCTAATGCTTTATGTGCATAACTACGTGCTTGTGATTTCTGACCGCGTTTCTCGGCTAAACGGGCTAATTTATAATATATTTTGGCTTTATCATAAGGTTTATCGGTTAAGCTAATAGCTTTTTTGTAATATTTAATAGCTTCATTAATTTTACCTTTTTTCTCCATTAATATTCCTAAGAAATAAGCTGAGCTAAAAGAAGGTTCTATTTTATCTAATTGAATAACCAATTTTTCAAAAATAGGGTCATTAGAACAATCTTTTTTACTTAAATTTGCTGCAGCTTTACGTAACCAAGACGGATTGTCTTTATTTTCTTCAAAAGTACGCTTGTATAATGGAACCAAGTGTTTACAGTCACCTAATTCTCCTAAAATTTTATCCATGTTATTTGCTACAATACTGTATATAGGCAAATTTTTTCTAATGGCTTTAAGTTTTTTTTCTTCTTTCTTTGTTAACTCGCCGGCATCTTCTTTCTTTTGTAACTGTTCCATTATAACAGTATATTTTTCACTTAATTTATCAATGGATCCGGTTAAATCATTGTAATGATTAATTAAATCTTCAAAGCTTAGTTTATCAGTTTTATAAAGTGCAACTGCAGCATCAAAATAACCGTAAATAGCTTTAGGATTGGTAAATTTGTTTTTATTTAAATTATAACCTTTACCAAAAATATTATATAATTCTTCTTTGCTGCCTATTTTATTATTTAGCATCATTAATCCTTTGTCATGATAAACTTTAGCAGCATTTTTTGAATCGGGAAAATAAGCCAGCCATTTATCGTATAAATCTAATATAGTGTTTAAATACTCCTTAGTTTTTATCTCGTCTTTTGCTTTTTTGGCTTTTTTAAGTTTGGCTTTAAATATTTTTGTACCATCTGCATAAATAGCTTCACTGTGTTTAGGACAATCTTTGATCAATTTATTCCAATATGTTAAAGCCTCGTCATATTTACCGGCTCTGACATAGTCATTTTCCAGACTTAAATTGACATCACATTTATCAGTCTCTTGTGCATAAAGCCCTAATGAGCTAAATAAAATAATTCCTAAAAATATGTAAATCCTTCTCATAATATATGTTTTTAATTAATTTTTCGTTTGATAAACCAGCGATCATTTAATGATATTCCTATATGTAAATTAATATATTGTTCTTTGATCAACCGGTTGGTAATTTTTCCTCTTTGACCAAGTTCAAAACCTATATTCAAATTGGAAACGCCCTTGATAGCCGGTAAGCTTAATCCAAAAGTTATGCCAAAGTCAGTAATTGCAGTGTCATAAAGTATCATTCCGGTGTTTTTATAGTAGCCGCCGGCTCTGTAAGTTATACGTTTCCAATACTTTGTAATAGAGTTGTGTTGGGGTGTGTAAAAACCACCTATTCTAAATGTTGAGGCATTTTCATATTGAACATAGGGTGGGTCAAAGAATGGGTTTCTAAAGTTTTGCATGCTTTGCATATTGTACTCCACTCCTAAAAACCATTGATTTTTTTTACCGTAACCGATACCGGTGTTGAAGCTTGCCGGAAAATCTATGTTAGCATCTTTATCAGAGCGAGTCAATATTTCGGCATGGTCATTTCCCGTTGGTGTTGGGGTAATTAATTGGGTATGACTTTTATAGTGAGCTTTTAATTGTGCTGTCATTCTATAGTCAGCAAAAATATTTAAATAATGTTGATTTTTGAGCTGATAAGAATACAGAGATGAAAATTTAAAACTGTTACCGGTAAAATCCACATCACTATTCTCTTTAGTGTATGTGTAAAGGTCTTCAGGAATCCAATAATTTTCATGATCTAAAAATCCAAAATAATATTGATATTCAAGTCCCAAAGACAGTTCTTTGGTTATTTGATAAGCGCCTGCTAAAAAAATGCGTGAGTTACCTCCATCTCCTTTATAAGTATAAGTTCCCAATTCATCTTCTTCAAAAATTTGAAAGCCACTTGAATTGACCGGTACTAATCCAAACCCGATACCTA
This sequence comes from Flavobacteriales bacterium, assembly GCA_026996605.1. Classification (GTDB taxonomy): domain Bacteria; phylum Bacteroidota; class Bacteroidia; order Flavobacteriales; family Flavobacteriaceae; genus WGBX01. Next base: position 18,668 of record JALWLE010000140.1, on the reverse strand, counting down.
CTTTTTTACCGATGGGTAACCCCAAACTAAAATAAGACATATTATGTGAGGAAAACCATTGATTTTGAGATTGGTCACTCATATTTATAAAATTATTAGCTAAGCCTAAGTTCAAATTGACAAATTTAAGATGGGGTAAAGCAGCCGGATTATTAATATTATAATGGATGCTATCGGCATAGATACGGATACCTCCCATGGCAAGATTTTCTGTTGTGCCTCGAAATGATGTGTCTCCTAATCCGTAAAAAGAATAGGGGGAAGGAGAACCATCTTGTGCTTGTGTTTGTAATGACAACAATAAAAGTATGGCAAAAACAAACCGGTTAAATATTTTCATAAATTATTTGTTCAAATTTAATATAAAATTAAGTCCTTCAAGGAGAAGGAATTTTGAGCTTACAAATATCTTATTTTTTATGTATCTATCCAAAAGTTTCTCATCTCCACCTGTTAAATAAACCGTTAAATTAGTAAAATTTAAGTTATATTTAACAATAAACCCATCTATTTCATTAGCTAAACCGTAAATAACACCTGATTGTATTGATGTAAAAGTATCATTACCAATGAGTGAGATAGTTGTTTCATCAGGCTGTAACAAAGGTAGCTTTTCCGTATAATCATTTAACGATTTAAAACGTAATTTCAAACCGGGTGATATGGCACCACCATGATATATATTATTTTGATCGATAAAATCGTATGTTACACAAGTTCCGGCATCAATAATCAACGTGTTACTTTCCGGATTTTTTAAAATCGCACCGGCTACTAAGCCTAAACGATCAGAACCTATAGTTTTAGGACTTTTATAATGTATATCAAATGGTAACTTTAGTTTGGCGGTCAGGTATAAATATGGAATGTGTTGTGCTGTTAACCATTCATTTAATCTAGGAACAGACTTACCTACTTGCGAAATAATACTGTAAGCAATAGAAAATTCTTGAATAATTCTTTCTAAATCTTTGATTATATTATCCCTAATAATACGTTGATAGTGAACTAACAGATTGTCGGTTTTAAATATAGCTATTTTTATATCGGTGTTACCTATATCTATGATTAAATTCATTTTTATATATAATCAAAGTTTAATTTTCTACTGCTAATTTAGTGATAATTGTTATTGAGAGAAATGAATATCTCGATTTTAGTTGGGACTCGAAATATTATGGAATATTATACAAAAATCAAGAGGCTGTCTCAAAAGTTTTTTTATTTTCGGGTAGGGTAGCCGAGAGAATTTTTTCAAATATGCAATTCTCATAGACCAATCTGATACTTTTGAGACAACCTCTAAAAAAAATTATTTGATAATTATCTTTCTCACACCTGATTTGTCTTCACTATTCACTTGTAATAGGTAAATACCTTTTTTCAGATGTCCTAAGATAACATTTTTTGTAAAAGTATTTCCGGAGTTATTATAAACACGATGAAAAACTTCACGTCCTGAAAGATCAATCAAGCGTAAATTGATATGTTTGTTTGCATTTAATTGAATATTGATTTGACCGGATGATGGATTAGGCCAGACCTTAAATAACTCAAAATCTTTTTCATCTACATTAACTAAAATTTCTTCACAAATTTCCAATGCCCACATATTTATAGTACCCCCGTTTCCGGTTACCTGATCAAAAACTTTTAATGTCCAGTTTCCTTGTGCATTCTCACCATTATATACCGACATGGTTTCAAACGGTTTCATATCATCCCTAATAGCCGGAGGGGTTGGATTACAATCTAAAAAGTTTTGCGAGTTGTCATCATAAACAACTTGAATGTTTTGATAATTTCCATTACAGGTCCCCGACTGGTTTAAAATAACCTCTGTACCTTGCGGACTGGTTAATTTTATTTCTAAGTCAGAGATATTAGTATGTGAAATATCAACATAAACTTTAACATTACTAATGGTACTATTTAAGCCATAATTAATCTGTGATTCATATGGGGTGCTTGAAGCGTTAGTTGGAATAGAGACAGATGTTGAATTAAAGTTTTGATTACAGTTTATTTGAAGAGTTGAAAAACTTCTTATCTCTGAAAAATCGCCGGATGCACAATCGTTTAAAGGTTTTACACGCCAGTAATATGTACCCCCGTCTGATATACCATATGTATGTTCTTTGACTAAAAAAGACGGATTATTTACGGTTTCGTCTAAGATAATATTACTAAATCCGGCGTTAACAGCTACTTGTAATTGATATTGTTGTGCATTTGGATGTGATTCCCATTCCAAAGCAAAAGGTTTTCTTAAATCAACAGCCCCGTCAACCGGTGCTATCAAATTTTGAGGAGTAAAGTTATCTTTTAAAACATGTAATTGCAGTTCTTTAATTATTTGTTGTCCTCCATTAGTTCCAACTACTTCCAGATTATATATGCCGGCAGCAACATTATCTAAATCGGAAATTTGCAAAGAAAAAGCACCGTCAGCTGATAAACTTGAAGGTGAAAAAACGGCTGTTGCCCCTGTTGGTAAATTATTTAATGAAAAATTAGTAGTGCCACTAACAGAACTTGATTTTGTGTAGCGCAAATTGAAAGTAGTAGTAGTTGTATTATCAGAACAAACATCACGACTTTCACCATCCGTAGTATTTATAGCAAAAGGGTTAGATATACCGGTAACTATAACAGACACAACCTGTTTGTTATATTTTAAATTTCCTTTATGAGAAATGGTTACTGTATAAGTTCCGGAGGCGTTATCAATTTGTATTTTTTCAAAATTATCAACTATATTATCACCCTTAGTTGCGCCAGCACTAGGAAGCGCGGGGTTAAGTTTCCAAGGATAATATGTGGTGCCGTTTTTAGTAATGCGAATATCTAAATCATTAACCAATGCAGGTGTTGGGTTATCAAGCATATCGGCAACAGTTCCGGTAATTACATGACCGGCGGGATCAGTCCAACTGATACTAGCCATTAAAGGAGTTGTACCATCAGATTCTACCGTAAATGAATAAGTTTCTCCTTGATGTAGAGTAATTTCTTTAATAATAGATGTTAAACCGTTATTAACAATAGCTTCAGCTGCCGCCGCCGTATTCATTAATCCCCAACCAAAAGCATAATCAGGGCCGGGGTAATTTCCGGCTTCACGAGCAGTATGTAAAGCCAAACCCTTTAAAGTTGATGAACGAATATAGTTTCCATAAGTTTCATGATAAAGTTGTTGTAGCAAAATCAAACTACCTGTTACAGTAGGAGAAGCCATAGACGTTCCATCATAAGTATCAGTTGCCGAATCAGAATCGGAAATACATGATGAGACGGAAACTCCTTGCGCACTTATATCCGGTTTGATTCTACCGTCGTCAGTCGGTCCCCAATTACTAAAACCACTCATAGTAACACTGTTAGGACCGTTATAAGTGCTAACTCTATGAACAGCCGCTACAGTAATACCGTTTTTGTTAGTAGAATTACCTGTAAGCATATCATACCCTCCTTTATTTGAGCCGTTAAAAGCATGATATCTGTCATTACCTGCGGCATCAACTGCTATGTAGTATGGAGCATTGAACATAATGTCATCCCAGTTACGGGCTTCATTAGAGTATTTACCAAACCAGTAGATGTCAATGAGGCGTTGTCCAAAGTAATTAAAAACACGCATACCATAAGAGTGATTAGATACTAATAAGCCTTCAGCGGCACGTGCAGCCATTTCAGCATCATCATTATACCAGTCTTGTGCCCATACCGAAGCATTAAAAGCCATACCTCTATATCTTGTAATACCGTTAGCAATCATAGTACCGGTAACATGAGTAGCATGCCTATTTAAATCATCAGGACCATTAAATACCGCACCATCCCTTTGAGTTATCCTTCCGGTTAAAAAATTATGGGTTGCTCTTACGGCACCGCCATCCCATACACCTACAATCATATTTTGTCCTTGAATATTTAGCCCTAAGCCGCCATTATTATATAGTTTGTCTGTATTAATGGTTTGGGCGGCATAATAATTATTTGTTTGATAATAAACAGGCTTACCATCCGGCGTCAGACGGATTAATTCAAAAGCTTTTCCGTTAAGACTTCCTTTAATTGGCCAACCCATTTCCTTAGCTTTTTTTTCTGCGTCTTTTTTTCTCTCAGCATTAATTTTACTTAAAGAATGACTTAATTTTTGTAAATATTCGTAATTAGTGTGATTAATAATGTAAGTTCTTTCCTTTTTATTTTGTGCAAAAAGAAATGAAGAAAATAAAAAGAAACTTAGTAAAAAAAAATTTTTTGACATGATTTATGTTTTTAAGTGTGCAAATTTATAAAAATTATATACTAACTCGTCTTTGGTTTAACTTTTTATTTTGAAGTATCGATTATTCATTGTTGAAAATTTAATTATACCACAAAAAAAATACATTTTTATTAAAAAATAGAAAATAAATAAGCATTAATAGGGAAACTTATGCATATTTTTGTATTTTTACGCTTAAATTAATTTTAAAACGTAAATAATATGAAAAAATCATTATTTTTTGTTTTAGCTGCTTTTATCGGCTTTAACGCTTTTGCACAACCAAATACCGGCTGGGAGGTTTATCATTCCGGTTATCAAGAAGAGTCCAGAGGTATTTCATACATTGGCATCTTAAATTCAACATCTGAAGATGTTGCTTGGAGTATCGCTTATGACGGTTCCGGAAACGGCGCTGACATTTCAGCAGTTGCTTATACGTCTGATGGCGGGGTTACATGGACGGCTTATGATCCTGTATCTTTACCCGGTGCTGTAAACTTGGGAATCTCCATGGTTTATCCAACGAGTCCATCTACAGCCTATATTGCCGGTTATAAGCGAAGTTTTGGTAATGGTGGTGTATGGAAAACTACCGATGCCGGTGCTAATTGGGTAAAATCTTCTACAAATACTATGTATTCTAATGCTGCATCTTTTTGTAATTTAGTTTTTTTCTATGATGATAACAATGGTTTTTGTCAAGGAGACCCTATCAATGGTGAATTTGAAATGTACACTACTACAGATGCCGGTGCTACTTGGACCCCTATCTCCGGTGCTAATATAGATGATCCGATTGCAGGAGAATACGGTTATACCCATGGCATTGCTTATACTCCAACCAATTCAACTGTATGGTTTACGACTAATAAAGGTCGTCTATATCGTTCTACTGATGATGGTCAAACTTGGACGGCTTTTCAAACACCTTTAACAGATTTTGGTGGTGCTAATGATAGTGGTAGTGTTACTTTTAAAGATGATAACGAAGGTTGGATATCCAGAAGCAATGGAGAATTGTATCACTCAACCGACGGTGGTGCCACTTGGACTTTGATGACGCCAACCTATGATTGGGTAGGAACTGATCCTAACAATCCCAATCCGTTTTTTGGGGGTGATATAAGTTATATTCCCGGCACTACTAATACATTAATTATAACCGAATCAGACTATAACTTACCGGTTTATGGTTCGGCAATCAGTACAGATGGAGGGCAAACTTGGGCTAAAATAATTAATTACAATTTTGATGGTGGACCTTGGGAACAACTCCAACCAGATGGTAATATTCAACATCTTTCCGTAGCTTTTAGAGACATTTATTTTGGATTGAGTGGCGGTTTTTCTCATATTAATGACCCTAATGATCCAAATAGTGGCTATACACAAGGTGTATTCAAATATATTGATGATATTACATCTATAGCCGGTGAAACTATTGACGGTTTAAGTGTGTATCCTAATCCAGCAAGTGCTTTTGTTAAAGTAAATACCGATGGCGCTACTTTAAAAAATATAGCAGTTTATGATATTACCGGTAAAGAAGTCTTAAACTTTAACAATTTATCTGTTAATAATATGACTATCAATACCTCTGATTTGCAAAAAGGTATGTATTTAATGAAAATAGAAGATGCTAACAATAATCATCAAGCAGTTAAATTAGTTATTAAGTAATTTTATTATACATATACTCTAATTAAACACATGTTTACATATACATTAGCCGGTCAGTTGACCGGCTATTTTTTATTTAATATTTTGTGACAAAAGTCATATTTATGCTTTTTACGTATGATAAAAAAACTGATATTTGTCAAAAAAAATTGTCTGTACAAAAAAAAATCTTACTTTTGCAAAAATCTTTAAAGGAACATGAATTACAGATTCTTTACATACATATTTATAAGTTTGTTTTTGGCAAGTTTTAACTTGTCTGCACAGACAGAACACAACGGTGAAGCAATACACCATGAAGAACAAGCGGCAGTACACGAAGAAAGCGATGGTGATAAGCCTTATGATCCTACAGAATTAATCAATCATCACTTATCAGACTCTCATGATTATGCGTTTGAGTTACCTTTTATACATAAAACCTTTCATTTACCGATTATTTTATGGACTAAAAACGGCTTAACCATTTTCTCTTCAGGAGAATTTCAAGGAGATGAGCATGGTGAAGTTATCGTTGAAAAAAACGGGCAAAAATTTAAACGTATCCATGACTTAATTGTATATGCAGATAAAGTGGGTGAACACGTTGACCCTAATGAAGTTACTTTGGATCAAAGACCCTTGGATTTCTCCATTACCAAAAATGTTTTTTCAATGCTTCTAACCTTTTTGATATTGTTAGTCGTGTTACTTTATACCAAAAAATCTTATGATAAAAATAAAGTTCCTAGAGGTATCGCAAGCTTTATAGAGCCGTTAATCGTTTTTATTCGTGATATGGCTAAAGAGAATATCGGTCCTAAATATGAAAAATTTGTTCCTTTCTTATTGACGGTATTTTTCTTTATATTATTTGCCAATCTGTTCGGACTGATTCCATTTTCGCCATTTGGTTATAACTTAACCGGAAATATAGCAGTTACATTTGTATTGGCCGTTATTGTCTTTATTATTACCAATGTCAATGGCAACAAAAGTTACTGGACACATATTTTATGGCCTCCGGGCGTGCCTGTGATTTTAAAACCTTTTATTGCATTAATTGAGATTTTGAGTATTTTTACCAAACCATTTGCCTTGATGATTCGTTTGTTTGCCAATATTCTGGCAGGACACACCATCATTTTGACATTTGTAACCTTAATCTTTGTTTTCAAAAATTGGGGCGTTCCCTTTGCATCGGGATTTGCTACCATATTTATGTATATCAGTGAATTGCTTGTAGCGTTTCTGCAAGCTTATGTGTTTACGCTACTGTCAGCTATCTATTTCGGAATGGCTGTCAAGGAAGAAGCACATTAATTTTAAGTAGAATAAAAATATGGCTGAAGGCTGTTGAGCCGGAAGCTTATCGTTGAAATATTAACCCTAAAAATCAAGTAATTATGCCAGCATCAATTGGAGCAGGTATAGGAGCAGGTTTAGCAGCTATCGGTGCCGGAATAGGTATCGGTAAAATCGGGGCATCTTCTTTGGAAGCATCAGCCCGTCAACCTGAACTATACGGAAAATTATTTACTTTGATGATCGTTGCAGCTGCATTGGTCGAAGGTGTAGCCTTCTTCGCAGTCGTTGTTGCAATGGGCGCCAAGTAAAACCAAACTCAAAAGAAAACCTTTAACGGTTGGTTAAAGGTTTTCTTTTAATTAAATATCGAAGTGCGATACCGGTCATTTCGATACAATTCCGATTGTCATCGGAATAACTCAATGACCTTTCGATAGTGTAGCACAAACTATCAAATAATCAAATAATCGATTAAACAGTTAAACAATAATATATTATGAACTTATTACATCCTGAAACTTTAGTATTTTGGACGACCTTGTTCTTCTTATTATTTCTTTTTCTTTTTATAAAATTGGCTTGGAAGCCGATTTTAAAAACCATTAAAGAAAGAGAAAAATCAATAGAAGATGCTTTGTTGGAAGCTGATAAAGCCCGTGAAGAAATGGCTAAACTCAAAGCGGATAATCAAAAAATTTTAAACGAAGCTCGTGCGCAACGTGACGAAATGCTCAAAGAAGCCAAATTACTCAAAGAGCAAATTATTAACAAAGCACGCGAAGAAGCACAAGCCGAAGCCGGTAAAGAAATAGCCAAAGCCAAACAAGTGATTCAAAGTGAAAAACAAGCCGCTATTAAAGAATTGAAAAATCAAGTTTCGGAATTGTCTATCAATATAGCTGAAAAAGTTTTAGCCGAAGAGCTTAAAGATAAAAATGAACAAATAAAGCAAGTTGAAAAATTGATTTCCGATATCAAATTTAATTAATCTATGAAAGCAGCCAAACGCTACGCCAAAGCTCTTTTTGAAATTGCATCAAATAATTTAGATGCCGTTCAAAAAGATATGCAATGGCTAAAAGATACTTTTGAATCCCATCCGGATTTACTCAAATTCTTAAAAAATCCCACTGTTGCCGCTTCAAAAAAATTGGCAGCGGTACAACAAATATTCGGGAACAAGGTGTCTGACAATACGACAAAACTGATCAATTTACTCGGTCAAAAAGACCGTTTAAGTTTGCTGAAAGATATTGCTGTTTCTTTCAACGAACTATATAAAAACCAAAAAGGCATCAAGGAAGCGGAAGTTATTTCGGCTATACCTTTAGATGATACTTTGAAAAACAATATTCTTAATAAAATTAAAGAATTAACCGGAAGCAGTCAAATCAAATTAAGCAATAAAGTCAATCCGGACTTAATCGGTGGCTTTATCTTAAATATAGACGATTTGCGATATGATGCCAGCATCTCCGGAAAACTGGCAAAAATTAAATCAAAATTGGAAGCATAAAAACATCAAAAATTATGGCAGAAATAAAACCATCAGAAATTTCGGCAATTATTAAAGAACAACTGGCAGGCGTTGACGCAACGGCTTCTCTAGAGGAAACCGGTTCGGTACTGCAAGTTGGAGACGGTATTGCCTTGGTATATGGCTTAAACAACGCCCAATACGGCGAATTGGTCGAATTTGACAACGGTTCGGAAGGCGTTGTGCTTAACTTGGAAGAAGACAACGTAGGGATTGTAATTTTAGGTCCTTACACAGACATTAAAGAAGGTTCAAATGTCAAACGATTGAATAAAATTTTGTCTATTCCGGTAGGTGAAGGTATTATCGGACGCGTTGTTAACACTCTGGGACAACCTATTGACGGCAAAGGTCCCATACAAGGAGAGACTTTTGACTTACCTTTGGAACGTAAAGCCCCCGGTGTTATTTATCGTCAGCCGGTAAACGAACCGTTACAAACCGGTATCAAAGCTATCGATGCGATGATTCCGATAGGTCGTGGACAACGGGAGCTGATTATCGGTGACCGTCAAACCGGTAAAACCACTGTAGCCGTTGATACCATTATCAATCAAAAAGAATTTTATGACCGTGGCGAACCGGTTTATGCTATCTATGTAGCTATCGGACAAAAAGCTTCTACGGTAGCTCAAATACATAAAACTTTGGAAGATGCCGGTGCTATGGCTTATACGACTATTGTTGCCGCTAATGCTTCCGACCCTGCACCTATGCAGGTGTATGCACCTTATGCCGGTGCCGCTATCGGTGAATATTTTAGAGACAGCGGGCGTTCTGCTTTAATTGTTTATGACGATTTGTCAAAACAAGCGGTTGCCTATCGTGAAATTTCACTATTGTTACGTCGTCCGCCGGGACGTGAAGCCTATCCGGGTGACGTGTTTTACTTACACTCACGATTGTTAGAGCGTGCTGCAAAAGTTATTGATAACGATGAAGTTGCTAAAAAAATGAATGATGTACCTGCACCGCTCAAACCAATGCTTAAAGGTGGTGGTTCCTTAACCGCTTTGCCGATTATCGAAACACAAGCCGGTGACGTGTCAGCCTATATTCCTACTAACGTTATTTCCATTACCGACGGACAGATTTTCTTAGAATCCGACCTGTTTAATTCAGGCGTGCGTCCGGCTATTAACGTTGGTATTTCGGTATCTCGTGTAGGAGGTTCGGCACAAATCAAACCTATGAAAAAAGTAGCGGGTACTTTGAAACTTGACCAAGCGCAATTTCGTGAATTGGAAGCTTTTGCCAAGTTTGGTTCCGACCTTGATCCTGTAACTCTCGGCGTTATCGAAAAAGGACGTCGCAATGTTGAAATTTTGAAGCAGGGCCAACACGACCCGATGCCCGTTGAAGAGCAAGTGGCTATCATTTTTGCCGGAACTAAAAACTTGTTACGAGATGTTCCCGTTGAAAAAGTAAAAGAATTTGAACGCGATTATATCGACTATTTAAATGCCAAGCATAGAGATACATTAGATGCTATCAAATCCGGAAAATGGAATGACGAGCTTGCTGACGTATTGACTGCTGCAGCTTTAGAAGTCGCTGCCAAATACAAACAATAATTTGAAACGAACCTTTGGTTCGGTTTTAAAAGATAAAATAATTATATGGCTAATTTAAAAGACATACGCACCAGAATTCAATCGGTTGGTAGTACCATGCAAATTACCAATGCGATGAAAATGGTATCTGCGGCTAAATTGAAAAAAGCTCAAGATGCCATTGAAAAAATGCGTCCTTATGCCGAGAAACTAACCGAATTGTTAGCCGGTTTAAGCGCCAATCTCGATGCCGAATTGGGAGGCGATTATGCGGCTCAACGGGAGGTTGAAAAGGTATTGTTAGTGCCGATTACTTCCAATCGGGGGTTGTGTGGTGCGCTTAATACCAATATCATCAAACAAACGATTCGCTTGGTAGAAAACGACTATCAAAATAAGGAAGTGGAAATATTGACCATCGGTAAAAAAGCGCATGATCAGTTGTCAAAAAAATATAAAGTAGTTGCTAATCACAGTAATATTTTTGACGATTTGACTTATGAAAACGTGGCGCAAGTAGCGCAAAAGATTATGGACGAGTTTGTCGAAAAAAAATACGATAAGGTTGTTCTGATTTACAATAGTTTTAAAAATGCTGCTACGCAAATCGTTAAAACCGAGCAATTTTTGCCCATCAAACCGGAAGCTTCCGGTTCTAATGTCGTTTTAGATTATCTATACGAGCCATCGCAAGCCGAGATTGTTTTGGAATTGATACCAAAATCATTGAAAACACAGTTTTACAAAGCTATTCGCGATGCGTGGGCATCAGAACACGGTGCGCGTATGACGTCGATGCACAAAGCAACCGATAATGCCAAAGAAATGAAAGCCGACTTAACCTTGCAATACAACAAAGCTCGTCAAGCGGTTATTACCGGTGAAATACTCGAAATAGTCAGTGGTGCGGAAGCCCTTAAAGGTTAATAATAAATAAGTTAAACAGATTAAAATATCATATAATGTCACAACAAAAAGGTAAAATATCTCAAATCATCGGTCCTGTAATCGATGTGGTTTTTGAAGGTGAGAATATCAGTCTTCCAAAAATTTATGATTCAATGAAAGTGATCCGTCCCGACGGTCAAGAAGTTATTTTGGAAGTGCAACAACATACCGGTGAGAATACCGTGCGAACCATCGCTATGGATTCTACTGACGGATTACAAAGAGGCAAAGAAGTCGAACTGCTCGGCTCGCCTATCAAAATGCCGAAAGGTAAAGTATTCGGACGTTTGTTTAACGTTATAGGTGACCCGATTGACGGTATGGAACAAATGCCGAAAGATGGCGATAACGGTAGCCCGATTCACAAACCTGCGCCTAAATTTGACCAATTATCTACGTCAACAGAACCCTTATATACCGGTATCAAAGTTATCGATTTGATTGAGCCTTATTCCAAAGGAGGTAAAATCGGTTTATTTGGTGGTGCCGGTGTCGGTAAAACCGTTTTGATTCAAGAGTTGATTAACAACATTGCCAAAGGACACGGTGGTTTATCCGTCTTTGCCGGAGTTGGGGAACGTACCCGTGAAGGAAACGATTTGCTACGTGAGATGTTAGAGTCCGGTATTATCAAATACGGAGATGAGTTTATGGAATCTATGGAAAAAGGCGATTGGGATATTAGTAAGATTGATAGAAAAGCCCTTGAAGAATCAAAAGCTACCTTTGTGTTCGGACAGATGAACGAACCTCCGGGAGCGCGTGCTCGTGTGGCTTTATCCGGTTTGACCATTGCCGAATATTTCCGTGACGGTGCCGGAACCGGAGAAGGTAAAGACGTGTTGTTCTTTATCGATAATATTTTCCGTTTTACACAAGCCGGTTCCGAGGTATCCGCGTTATTAGGTCGTATGCCTTCAGCCGTAGGTTACCAACCGACTTTGGCTAGTGAAATGGGAGCTTTACAAGAACGTATTACATCAACCAAAAACGGTTCCATTACATCGGTTCAAGCAGTTTACGTACCGGCGGATGACTTGACTGACCCTGCGCCTGCAACAACCTTTGCACACTTGGATGCTACTACGGTATTGTCTCGTAAAATTGCCGAGTTAGGTATTTATCCGGCTGTTGATCCGTTAGACTCCACATCACGAATTTTAACACCTGAAATCGTTGGGAAAGATCATTACGAAACTGCTCAACGCGTGATTGAAATCTTGCAACGTTATAAAGAGTTACAAGATATTATCGCTATTTTGGGGATGGAAGAATTAAGTGAAGAAGACAAATTAGTTGTTCACCGCGCCCGTCGTGTACAACGTTTCTTATCACAACCCTTCCATGTAGCCGAACAATTTACAGGTATCCCGGGAGTGTTAGTCGATATCAAAGATACCATCAAAGGTTTCAATATGATTATGGATGGAGAATTAGACCATTTGCCCGAAGCAGCCTTTAACCTGAAAGGTAGCATTGAGGATGCTATTGAAGCCGGAGAAAAAATGTTAGCGGAAGCTAAAAACTAATAAATATCAGAACATGAAAGTAGATATCGTAACCCCCGAAGGTGCTTTGTTTTCAGGAGAAGTTGATTCAATTGTCGTTCCCGGCGTTAACGGTTCTTTTGAAATGTTAAACAATCACGCCCCGATTATTGCCGTTTTACAAAAAGGCGATGTCCGGCTAAAAGGACAAGGTATATTAATTGATAATGAACTGAAAGACAAATTTGAAATCAAACAAGGCGAAGTCATCTTGCCCATTAATTCGGGAACGGTTGAGATGAAGAATAACAATGTTATAATTTTGGCTGAGTAGTTAAATTATTAGCTTTTTATCAATAAAAGGGTGGTAGAAACCACCCTTTTGTTTTTTTTGTATTTAAATTTATTTTTTATTTAGATAAATTTTGTAGATTTGTTAAAACATTCAATTAAAAGAATAGGTATGGAAGAATTTGATTTTGATATTCGACAAAATAATGAAGAAAAGTCAACGCTGAATTACCCTTTAATCATTGGCTTAATTATTGCGTTACTTTTAATAGGTGGTGGTATTTATTGGTTTACAACACGTGATAGTGATGATATAGACGATACTCAAGAAGAAACGGTTTCTGATGGCGAAACCACAACAACTGATGCTAATGAGCCAGCAGCCGAAAAAGTGATTGATTCTACCGATTTTAATCAAAATACGGAAGATACAACGGCTTCTCAAGATACTCAAGTAATTGATAACAAGAATGATACTAATGCAACATCAACCGAATCGGCTACAAGCACTACTTCAAGCGAATCTTCAAGTTATGATAATTCAGAAAATATTTATTTTATAGTGAGTGGTGCATTTAAAAATGAAACCAATGCTCAAAATAAAGTCGGCAAACTAAAAGCTGAGGGGTATGATGCTGTTATAGTTGGACAAAATGGTGCGGGTTTATTCATCGTTGCATACGAAGGTCTTTCTAATATTGATGATGCTAAAACCAAATTGGCAGAGGTTAGACAATCACATCCACAAGCTTGGATTTATAAAAAACAAAATTAGTCATTTGAGACTATAAATTTCGCTTGCGTCAGATCTGCGAAGGTATTTAAAATTCGCTGTTTCAAAATATTTTTATCAGGGGTATATCCTAATTCTTTTTTAAGGGAGGTTACCCCTTTATTTTTGATGCCGCAAGGTATAATGTGATTAAAATATGATAAATCTACATCAACATTTAAGGCAAAACCATGCATCGTAACCCAACGGCTGGTTTTAACCCCCATGGCGCAAATTTTTCGAACATTCGGTTTACCGACATCTAACCAAACACCGGTTTCACCTTTACTGCGTTCGCCTTTGAGATTGTATAATGCCAATATACGGATAATCATTTCTTCCAATAACCGCATATATGCCAAAATATCCAAATCAAAATTATCTAAATCCATAATGGGATAACCGACTATTTGCCCCGGACCATGATAGGTGATGTCACCGCCGCGATTGGTTTTGATAAACTGTACTTGATATTTTTGTCGCTCGGTTTCATCAATTAACAAATGCGATTCTTTACCACTTTTTCCAAGCGTATAAATATGCGGATGCTCGGTGAATAACCAATAGTTTTCAGTAGTTTGTGGCAAATCGGTATGTTTATTTTGAATTTTGATTTGTTTGGTTTTTTCGAACAGAGCGGTTTGGATTTCAAAAGCTTTCTGATAATCCAAAAGTCCTAAATCTTTAAAAAAAATAGTTTTGTTTTTCATTATTGGCTTAAATGAATTGTGTCGTTTTGTTTGCTAATCGTCAATTTTTTTCCTAGAAACAACGGATAATTATCTGTAATATGTCCGATAGGCGCCTTAAAAATAACCGGAATAGTGCTGGCAGTATGTTCTAAAATTATTTCTTCAACCGACTTTCCAAAAGCCGGATTGTTATTAGGTATGTTTGTAAATTGTCCGACCAACAATGCTTTTAAGTATTTCAATTTACCGGCTTTTTTCAGCGTTATCATCATCCGGTCTATTTGATATAATTGTTCTCCGACATCTTCAATAAACAGAATCTTATCACGAGTATCAAAATTTAAATTAGTGCCTAGCAAGCTGTATAAATTAGCTAAATTTCCCCCGATCACTTGTCCGGAAACTTGTTTGAAATCCGTAGTAAATATGTTAGTTTTAAACTTATAATCAATTTGATTGTTAAATAATGCCGTTTTGGTTTGATGGATAACATCTTTTGAAATTTTATTTTTAAGTTGCACGGGCATCAAAGCGTGTAAACTTTCAAAACCTTGTTGTTGCAACTTTTGATGCAATATGGTAATGTCAGAAAACCCGGTTAAAAGTTTGGGATGCTTTTTAAATTGGGTAAACTCAAGTTGATCGACTATACGAATACTACCATACCCGCCACGTAATGCCCAAATCATTTTAACTTCCGGGTGGTTCATTGCAGCTTGCAAATCCGATAGCCGTTCTTGATCGGTTCCAGCGAAATGACCGTATTGTTTTAAGGCGTTAGGACCGACATAGGACCGTAACCCCCATTTATTAAGTAAGTTAATGCTTTCATCAACCACTTGTTTGTCCGGTAAATAGCCGGCCGGACTTACCAAAGCAACCAAATCGTTTTGTTTCAAATTCATAGCACTGTTTTTAGCAAAGATAGAAATTAATGCGAGTTCGAACTACCAGATAATGAAATCATATAGACAAACATGTATTAATAATTTAAAATAATATCTCAATTTATGTTTTATTCAGTTTTTTTTTTGATTAAATAGCTTTTTTTACTATATTTGAACACTTAAAATCATTAAAATAAAATAATTATGAAAAAAATTACCATTTTATTACTTTTTGTGATTGGTTTTTGGAGCTTAAATGCTCAAAATCAAAGAATCATGAGTAAAGAACAAGAACGAAACATTACATTACAAAACGTAAAACCTGTAACACACCATTATGATCATTTACGTAGTCCTAATGCCAATGTTGTTTTAAGCGAAAACTTTGATAGTGCTGCTTTGCCTGCCGGTTGGAATGTAGTAGACAACCTTGGTAACGGCGGTTGGACTTTTGTCAATGACTATAGTGGTAATACCTTAGACGGAACACCTTTCGCTATGGTTGATAGTGATGGTTTGGGTTCTGTTGATTTAGACACCGAATTGGTTTCTCCCTCTGTTGATGTATCTGCTTTAAACAGTGTTTTCGTATCTTTTGATCACTATTTTAACTCTTACTCCGGAGTTGATGTTGGAGATGTAGATGTTTTTGATGGTACAAATTGGGTTAATATTTACACAACTAGTGCTGATGTTGGCGCTTGGGGAGCACCTGATCATCAATTGATAGATGTTACAGCTTATAAAAATGCTAACTTTCAAGTACGTTTTCATTATTACAATGCTAATTGGGATTGGTACTGGGCAGTTGATAATGTTATGATTTTCGAACCAAGTGGAGATGATTTAGCATTAGTTGATGCCGGTCCTAATACTTTTGTTCCTAACTCTCCATTTTTATTAAATGCGAAGCTATATAACAACGGTAGTAATATGCAAGACACTTTTGATGTCATTTTTGATATAAAAGATGCATCAAACACATCTGTCTATAATGCAACCGTTAATGTTGCCGGAGCCGGTTTAGCGTCCGGACAAACATATGATGTCACATCAGTTCCCAGACCGAATTTATCAGCAGGAACCTATACTTTAGATGTTACGGTTTCTTTAGCCGGAGACGAAGATGCAACTAACGATACCTATTCAACTCCCTTATATATTATTGATTATAGTAGCACATATAGTGTAGGAAATGTATATAGTTATGTTGCTTTTGATGCAGATTCTACAGGTGATAGTGGTTATACAGTGACTTTTGATATAGCTTCAGGTGCAGTTACTCCTCTTGGAAGTTCTAACACTACTGATTTTTTAATTGCCGGTACATTTTA
Organism: Flavobacteriales bacterium; assembly: GCA_026996605.1. Classification (GTDB taxonomy): domain Bacteria; phylum Bacteroidota; class Bacteroidia; order Flavobacteriales; family Flavobacteriaceae; genus WGBX01. The sequence continues at coordinate 1,924 of JALWLE010000140.1, read as the reverse complement.
TAAAGATGTATTAGTAGGTGTTGAATATGCAACTAATAACCTTTATTTTATAGATGGAAGTACAGGTGAAGCTCATAAATACGGTACTTTCAAAGGGGACATTAACGTTTATGAACAGGGTCCTGTAATTACCGGTATAGCATATGATAAAGCTTTAGACGTTGGTTATGTCAGTACAGGAGCAGGTTTCTATACATTTGATTCTGATTTGAATACTACCTTTGTAGGCGCTATGAACAACGCCGGTATTATGATAGGAATTGCTATTGATAATAATGGTAATGTGTATGGAATAGATATAGTTGATGACCAACTATATAGTATTGATACGGCAACAGGTGCCGGTACAGCAATAGGTAGTCTTGGTGTTGATCTTAATTATGCTCAAGATTTGGGTGCAGATCCTGTTACCGGTGATATTTATGGTGCTTTATATCAAGCAGGTGGAGCAGGAAGTGGTTTATTCTCAATAGACAAAACTACAGGAGCCGCTACACTTATTGGTACTGCCGGTACTGATGAATACTCTATTTGTGCTATTTTTGATCCTACAGCTTCAATTTCTGAAAACCAAATCGAAGGACTTAAAGTTTATCCTAACCCGACCAACGGTATGATTGCTGTCAATGCACAAGAAAATATCCAAAATATTTCTATTGTCAATTTAGCCGGACAAGTTGTTAAAACTTTTGATAATGACGGTTTAAATGCACAATTAGATATTAGTGATTTAGCTGCAGGAAATTATATTCTTAAAATAACTACTGACCAAACAGTCGGTTCGTATCAAATTATTAAGAAATAAATTGTAAAGATTTATCTTATTGACAAAAGAAGCTGCCTAATCGGGTGGCTTCTTTTTTTCGGTAAAGAAACGGCTATGATGATAATCTTTAAAAAATCATAAATATAAACTTGCTATTTAAAAAAAAGTTTATAAATTTGCACACTCGAAATATAGATATTTAAAACAGAATACAATGAAAAAAGGCATTCATCCCGAAAATTATAGAATGGTTGCATTTAAAGATATGTCAAACGGAGAAATTTATTTGACCCGTTCAACCGCAGAAGCCAAAGATACGATAGAAGTAGAAGGTGTTGAGTACCCTTTGGTAAAAGTAGAGATTTCAAGAACTTCACATCCGTTCTATACCGGTAAAATGAAGTTGGTTGATACAGCCGGTCGTATTGATAAATTTAAGAAAAAATACGCTAAGTTTAAAAAATAAACCAATCGTAATAAAATATCAATTTAAACCTGTCAATAGTTTTGACAGGTTTTTTTATGCTTTCGTTTTGAATTGTACTGAAACTATTTTTCTGACTTTAACACTTTTTTATTAATTTCGCATTTGTTAATCCATATACTTATGAGCTCAAACAATTCAAATTTAGCAACACAATCTGCAGAAGATAATCAAATACATTTTAATCAACCTGAATTAAAAAAACATGAAAAGTTGGGCGAGCTGGCAGCCACTGCTATCAGTGGTAACGACATCAGCTCGTCGGTTTTATATGTGTCTGCTCTGGCAATTGCTTTTGCCGGGCAATATGCTTGGATAACGCTTTTAATTGTAGCATTGGTTTTATATTTCTTTAGAAAAATATATGGCGAAGTAGTTGGTGCTTTACCATTAAACGGGGGAGCTTACAATGCCTTGCTCAACACAACCAGTAAACGAATGTCATCGGTAGCAGCAACCTTAACCTTGTTGTCATATATGGCAACCGCTGTAATTTCTGCTAATGAAGCGATACACTATTTATTTCATTTGGTAGGCATTCATGACAATGATAAAATTATTTTAGCTACTATTGTCTTATTAGGCTTATTTGCCGGTTTGGCTATTATGGGGATTAAAGAATCTTCAAAAGTCGCTATTGCTATTTTCCTTTTTCACCTGACTGTGATGACAGC
>JALWLE010000139.1 GCA_026996605.1 Flavobacteriales bacterium | reverse complement strand
AAATTGTTAAAGCGGTACAAACTCGCCAAATGAAAAGGTACAACAGAATCTTTCGGGACTTCAAATTGCTGTTGGTCACTCATGCGCATATAGGTGCCGGATACAGGCGACAAAATAAATAGGCTGTCGTTTTTTTGAAAAACATTAATGGCATCCGGAAAAGTATTATTAAACGCCAGTCCCATATTACCAATCAATTTTTTCTCACCTGATACAAAGTATATATCTTGACGCCCTTGGTTAGTCGAAACCACAAATTTCAAATAGGTTTTGCCCGTAGCATTTTGTATTAACGTGTCTTTGGCGTTCGGGATATAATTAAGTAACTGAATGTCAATTGGTTTTTCTTTAAAATTAAAATTTGTATGGTAATGATTATCCGTGAGTAAAGGCATTTCGATAGCTGATAATTTCAAAGCTTTTTTAAACGGCGGATCAATTCTTTCTACGCCGTCATCTACATCAATTTTCAGGTAAACTTTATCAGACAAAAAAGTATCGGTAGTCTCGCCTTCACGAATAGGCATCATGCCTTCAAAACTGATATAACGGGTGATACCGGCGCCAATCAAAATCAACAAAAAAGCTATATGAAACAAGAAAATCGGCCATTTTTGCTTTTGGTACATTCTAAACCGGATGATATTCCCGATTAAATTAACCGTCAATATAATCATCAACAGTTCAAACCAAAAACTATTATATATCAGCGTTCGGGCAGTCATGGTACCGAAATCATTTTCTATAAATGTGGCAATCCCCATAGCCGTAGCAAACAGCACAAATAAAACCGCCATAGTTTTAGTGGAAATCAATAAGTTATATGTTTTTTTCAAATAGCCGGTCATAGTTTTGTATTTTGACGACAAAATTAGAAGTTTCAATCGAATAAGCCGGTATTTTTAACAAAATATTTTAATGATAGCATGTAGTTTAATAAAGAAAATTTATGATTAGAGCCAAATTATTATTTTATGATTTGTTGAATTATAAATAAGTAATCATTATTAAATGTGTCCCCTGTCATTTCGACAAAGCGACGAAGAATGAGTCGCCCGAGAAATCTCAGTATTCTAAATTATCATGTCACCCCTACGGGGTTCAAATGATTTGTTTTCATTATAATATCTTATATGAACTTATGTGTCTTATGTGGTTCAAAAAAATCTAACATCTGACATCGCAAATCTGACACTTCGGCAAGCTCAGTGACCGAATCTGAAATGAATACGCCGTTCAACGATTCTATTTTACTTAAAAAAACTAAATACGCTTTTTCCGTATTTTTTAGCAAAATCAAAATGTGGGTGTTGTTCAAAACCGATGCGGTCATGGTGTTCCAATATAAAGTAACCGCCTTCGTTTAAGAGCCGGCGTTTAAAGACCGTATCAATCATTTGTTCTTGAATTTTTGGGTCTAAATCGTAGGGGGGGTCGGCAAAAATAAGGTCATAGGCGTCGGTGGTTTTTTCTAAAAATTTTAAACTGTCTTTTTTGATAACTTTAATAGGGAAATCAAAGTCTTTGGCAGTTTGAGAGACAAATTTGACTACCGGATAATTCCGGTCCACCGCTTGAATACCTTTACAGCCGCGCGATGCAAATTCGTAGGCAATGCTACCGCTGCCGGTAAACAAATCCAAGACTTTTAAATCGCGCATATCAAACAGATTGTTCAGAATATTAAACAAAGCTTCTTTGGCACGGTCTGTCGTAGGACGAATAGGTAAGTTTTTAGGTGCCGTAATACGTCTGCTCTTGTATTTGCCGGATATGATGCGGATATGCATGTTTAAAAATGATTATAAATTTGACTGGGATTTAATCCCGGTATGACTTTGATATTATCGTTAAATAAATGGATATGTTTCAATAGTTCGTTTTGTGAATCAGTTCCGAGAATATATAAAAGACTTTGATGTTGCTTGACGTCTAAAGTTTCCAATATAAAAAACAAATAATACAAAAACTCGTCGGTATTACTATATTCAAAGTGATTATAAACTTGAAGTGTTTCGTTTTTATAGACAGCAATCTGAAAATCACCGGAAAAAATATTAAGAAAAACTTCAAAAACCGGCAAATCTTGGGTTTGGTTTTTTATGGTATTGATGTTTTCAAAAAAATGCGTAGCACTGTGCTTTACAAGCAATCTTTTAAAATTGTTTTTTAAAAAAGCATCTTCAAAATAATGATAAGGCACATACAAATTAAATGCCTGTAAAGATTCAATAAAACTAAAGTTTACATAATCATTTTCTTGTAACTTTATTTGTTGCGCCAGTAAATCTTTTGCTAATTCTGGTTTGAAAAAATCTGCCGGTACCAGCGCATTTAACCGGTTGTGATAGATAAGATTAATCAAATCAAAAGTTTCATGTAAAACCGGTCGTTCGGCTAAAATTTCACTGACTTTTTGCTGTAATATAATCGGATTTGCAAATGTAAAGGGATATTCAAAAAACTTTTTTTGTTGCCCGTTTCGTATCATAAAAGAAAGTCCATACATGCTAACAAGTATGGACAATTCTTTGGTATTTTGGTTAATATGATTATTGCTCTTCGTCACCGATATCGTATAATTTAGGCCAGTTTCCGGAATCGTTCACTTCATCCAATGAACCGACTTGAATATAAGGACCATTGATTTCTTTGGTACTTTTTATATTTTTTTCTTGTTTGACCAAATCTTGGTCTTGGTCATACAGAACTTCGGCTTTATCAACGCGTGCCATAAAGACCGGAATTTTGACATTACTACGTTTGAGATAACCGTGTTTAAGTTCAAATTTAACTTGTTTTTCACGTCCGGGAATTGGCACCCACATCATATTTTTATAACGATTGTCATTTTTAAATAAAGAATCTTTAACTGATGCAAAACCTAAAGTGTCAATAAGAACGGTATCTCTGGTTTTGTCAATACCGAGGGCTTTATCAAAATATTTATAACTGGAATCTCTTTGTTGCGTGATAACAAATTTGGCAGTATCGATAAATTTTACCAAACTGTCAAAAGAGCCGGTATAATCGCCGGTAACTTCACGATGTGCTAATTCTGATTTTCGGATATCTTTGAGTCTATCAACAATTTTTTGGTATCTTATGACCTTTTCTTTGTTAAATTTAACCGGATCATAAACAGAGTTGTAAATTTTGTATCCTAAAAATAAAGAAATCAAAAGCAATATCAAATTAACGATCAGTTTGTATTGCAAAGGAACATATTTAACCACTAAATATGATAGAAGGTAAGTTAAAGCGATAATTGCAATTACAATGATTATAAATAGTAACATATGATTCGAATTTTTTATTAAGGCAAATATACATTATTTTTTTTAATTTTATAAAGCTTAGATTTTTTTAGAAAAAATATTTTTTTGATAAACTTACATCTCTTTAGTCAATTCTCTTTTCTTGAATTTCTCAATTAATATAAATCTAAAATCTAAAATCTGAAATGAAATTAAGTCCTCATTTCTAACTACATTTGCATCAAAATTGAATATCAATGAGCATAAGCAGACACTTTAGCAGATTATTATCAGAAAAATTTCCTTATCAGGTTACTAATTCCCAACAAAAGTTGATGGATAGCTTGTCCCAATTCATTTTTGATGAGACACAGGGAATTTTTCTTTTAAAAGGATATGCCGGAACCGGAAAAACCTCGGTTATCAGCACATTGGTCAATAATTTATGGCAAGCAAAATTAAAATTTACATTGTTGGCGCCTACCGGACGGGCAGCCAAAGTCATCAGTTCGTATGCGAAACAACAGGCTTTTACCATACATAAACATTTGTATTATCCGCAAACCGATTCATTTGGAAAATTAAAGTTTACATTGCGGCAAAACAAGCAGCGACGCACTATTTTTATTGTCGATGAAGCTTCGATGATTAGTGGCGAAAACCTATCCGATAGCATATTTGACAGCCGGTCTGTTTTGTCTGATTTAGTAACCTATGTATATAGTCAGTCCGGTAACAAATTGATTTTGGTAGGCGATACAGCCCAGTTGCCACCGGTAGGTTTATCGGTTAGTCCGGCATTAGATAAAGATTATTTGGAACAAAATTTTAATCTGCCGGTTATGGAATTTGAGTTAGATGAAGTGGTACGGCAAAGTTTAGAATCCGGCATACTATTTAATGCGACTAAAATCCGACAGGAATTGCAAAGCAGGCAGATAGGCGACATTAAATTTAATGCGACCGGTTTTAACGATTTTATCAAGCTGGACAACGGCTATGATATCCAAGATGCCATTGAAACGGCGTATGCCGGCCAAGATTTTGAAGAAACCGCCATTATTGTCCGGTCAAACAAACGTGCCAATCTATACAATCAACAGATTCGCAATAAAATTTTGCTCAAAGACAATGAACTTGATACCGGTGATTATTTAATGGTGGTTAAAAACAATTATTTCTGGTTAGATAAGTCATCACAAGCCGGATTTATTGCCAATGGCGATATCGTCGAAGTGCTTGAGATTTTTAAATTTATCGATTTATACGGTTTTCGTTTTGCCGAAGTCAAACTGCGATTAGTCGATTATCCCGACGAAAAGCCTTTTGAAACGGTCATCATGCTCGATACTTTGTATATGGACACACCGTCGTTGAATTATGAGCAATCCAATAAACTGTATCAAGCTGTCAACGAAGATTATGCCCACTTAAAAACCAAATGGGCGCGTTATAAAAAAGTGAAAGAAAATAAATATTTCAATGCTTTGCAGGTCAAATTTTCTTACGCTTTAACAGCGCACAAATCGCAAGGCGGACAGTGGCAAAACGTCTTTGTAGAACAGCCCTATCAATTGGACTTAACCGAGCCGGAACAACTCCGTTGGCTTTATACGGCTTTTACCCGCGCTCAAAAAAAGTTGTATCTGATTGGTTTTCGAAATGACCTTTTCATAAGTTAAAAGCTATTTTGTAGTATCAAGAAATAAGAAATGTTCGAATAAAAAATTAAAAAACAAAAACTGTTTAGAGTTATCCTTAATGACCTTAATTTCTTAATGGTTTAAAAATCTGAAATATGAAAGTTGAAAGTGTCAAGCGGCAAAATGCCTAGTGCTAAGTGTGGATAGACCTGAAAGGTTTTGATAACCTGTTAGGTCTGAACGTAGATAATTTGTTAGCAGAATTAAGAATATATTAGTGGAAAGTGCGAAGTGGATAAAGGATAAAATTAATTGAAAATGAAAAATGAGATTTCTCGTCGCTTGTTCCTTGCTCTGTCGAAATGACACAGGACATCAAACCAAATCTAAAATCTGAAATGAAACATATCCTCAAATAACCATATCACCAATTAACCATATCATCAAAAACTCATATCTTTGCCATACAAACAAACAGCAACATAAATGAAAAAGTTACTCGCCAAATTTGTCAATTTTATCACAGGCTGGCATGTCAATGTACCTGAAAAATTTCGCATAAAAAAAGCTGTGATGATAGCGGCGCCGCATACATCAAACTGGGATTTGATTCATGCCTTACCCGGTTTATGGTTAGGCGGCTATCGTCCAAGATTCTTTATCAAAGACGATTTTAAGAAAATACCCATAATCAATTGGCTGCTTAAATGGGTAGGCGCTATTTGGGTTAATCGTAAGAAAAACAACAATTTGATTAAACATTCTGTTGAGATGCTCAATCGTGAAAAAGAATTGCTGTTATTAGTGCCGGCGGAAGGGACTCGTAGCGCGGTTGATAAATGGAAACTGGGTTTCTATCACATAGCCAAAGAAGCCGGTTTACCCATTTTATTATCCTATTTGGATTATGCCAAAAAAGAAGCCGGAGTCGGCAAAATGATTTATCCGAGTGATGATTTTGAAAAGGATATGTTGGAAATTGAAAATTTTTATAAAAACATCACGCCTAAATATCCTGAAAAATACAATAAGCAAATTTTTATTCGCAAAAAATAGATTTAAAAAACTTTGTCATTTAGACCCTGACATATGTATGGAAAGGCGAAGGATAACGCCAATATATCTTTTAAACAATGAATATTATTCAAGATTTCTCACTACGTTCGAAATGACGGACTACATCAAAGTAGCTATATAAAAAAGAAGCAGCGTGTCATTTCGACAGAATCCGGACTTTTGGTCAGGATGACGAGAAACTTTAACACACTTAATTTCTCATTCCTCACTTCCTCAAATTAAAAGTAGTACTATGGTATGTAGCAATAAACAATCATTCAAAGAACAAAATATTCTTTGAAACTGAATAAATCCTCATTTTCTCAAAGAAACTTCCCCGTATATGATTTCTTACAATTGACAATTTCTTCCGGTGTCCCTTCAAATACAATCTCACCACCCTTTTGCCCGCCTTCCGGACCTAAATCAATGATATGATCGGCAAGTTTTATCACATCCGTATTATGTTCAATGATCAAAACCGTATTACCTTTATCAACTAATTTATTTAAAACTTCCATCAAAATACGAATATCTTCAAAATGCAAACCGGTAGTTGGTTCATCAAGAATATAGAGGGTATTTCCGGTATCTTTTTTTGACAATTCCGTTGCCAATTTGACCCGTTGGGCTTCGCCACCGGATAGGCTGGGTGCCGGCTGACCCAAAGTCAAGTATCCCAGTCCGACATCTTGCAATGTTTTGAGTTTGCGATATATTTTTGGTATAGCTTCAAAGAAGGCGACAGCTTCATTAATAGTCATTTCTAATACATCGGCTATGGACTTACCTTTATAGCGGACTTCAAGCGTCTCGCGGTTAAAACGCTTGCCTTGACAGGTTTCACAGGTTACTTGCACATCCGGTAGCAGATTCATTTCGATGGTGCGAATACCGGCACCTTCACAAACCGGACAACGTCCGTCTTTAACATTAAATGAAAACCGTCCGGGTTTATAGCCGCGAATTTGCGCTTCGGGTGTTTGTGCAAATAAATTCCGTATTTCTTGAAACACACCGGTATAAGTCGCCGGATTACTACGACTACTACGCCCGATAGGACTTTGGTCAATGTCGATAATTTTGTCGATGTATTTCGTGCCTGAAATACTTTTGTATGGCAAGGGTTCTTTAACACCACGATATATTTCTTTATTCAAAATAGGGTAGAGTGTCTCATTGATTAAAGTCGATTTGCCGCTACCCGATACACCGGTTATACAGACGAGTTTGCCCAATGGAATTTTTACCGTAACATTTTTAAGATTATTACCGGTAGCACCTTTCAGAATAATGTTTTTACCGGTACCTTTACGACGTTTATTCGGTATAGGAATGTTTTTTTTGCCGGTCAGATATGCTGCTGTTAACGAACCGGATTGTTTGATATTTTTCAAATTCCCTTGCGCTACAATTTCGCCACCATGTTTACCGGCATAAGGTCCCATGTCAATGATATGGTCTGCTTGTTCCATCATGTCTTGGTCGTGTTCTACAACGATAACGGTGTTGCCCAATTCCCGTAATTGTTTTAAAGATTCAATCAAGCGTTGGTTATCCCGTTGGTGCAGTCCAATGCTGGGTTCATCCAATATGTATAAGACATTAACCAACTGCGCTCCTATTTGCGATGCCAATCTAATCCGTTGCGATTCACCCCCCGACAATGATTTTGCCGGACGAAACAAATTCAAATAATTCAATCCGACAGCCGTGATAAAACCAATACGATTCCTGATTTCTTTGATGATTTCATTACCGATAATTCGCTGTTTGTCAGTTAAATGCGATTCTATTTCCTCAAGCCATTCTGCTAATTCACTGATGTCCATTTGCGCCAAATCGACGATAGATTTACCATTGATTTTAAAGTATTGCGAGACTTTTTTTAAGCGATGTCCATGACAAACCGGACAAGTTTTTTCGGTCATAAATGCTTTCGCCCAACGCCGGATTTTCCGACTGTCATTAGCTTCATATTGGTGTTGGATAAAATTGATGATACCTTCAAATTTTAGATGATAGGATTGCGTAATGCCCAGCGTTTTCGAAAAAACTTCAAAATGTTCATCAGCTCCATGTAATATAACCTGCATGGCTTTTTTGGGAATTTTCTTAATAGGCGTATCCAAACTGAAATCAAAGCGTTTGGCAATAGTTTCCAATTGGCTAAACATCCAAGATTTTTTGTAAGTCCCTAATGGTGCCAAGCCGCCTTTTTTGATAGAAAGCCGGTCGTCGGGGATAACTTTTTGCAAATCTACTTCAAACACGTTACCAAGTCCTTTGCAATAATCACAGGCACCTTTAGGCGAATTAAAAGAAAAGGTATTGGGTTCCGGTTCAGGATACGATATACCGCTGGTCGGGCACATTAAATTTTTACTGAAATATTGCGTTTTGTTGTCTACTTTATCTAATATAATTAAGGTGCCTTTACCATGATACAGGGCGGTTTCGATACTTTGTTTAAGCCGTTTTTGGTTGCTTTCATTGACTTTTATCCGGTCAATAACGATATCAATATCATGAGTTTGATAACGTTCTAACTGCATATTTTTCTCAATTTCCCGTATTTGTCCGTCAATACAAACGCGTAAAAAACCGCTTTGGGCTATTTTCTTAAATAATTCTTTATAATGTCCTTTACGCGATTTGATGACAGGAGATAAAATATAAATTTCCTTATATACATATAATGTATAAATCAGATCTAAAATTTCTTTTTCGGAATAGCTGACCATTTTTTCTCCGGTTTCATAAGAATAGGCTTCGCCTATTTTAGCATATAACAGCCGTAAGAAATCATAAATCTCCGTAACTGTACCGACTGTACTACGCGGATTTTTATTAGTTGTTTTTTGTTCAATGGCAATTACCGGCGATAAACCGTCAATTTTATCCACATCGGGGCGGTTCAAGCCACCGAGAAACTGACGGGCATAAGCCGAAAAAGTTTCAATAAACCGCCGCTGACCTTCGGCATAAATGGTGTCAAAAGCCAATGACGATTTACCACTACCACTCAAACCGGTTATGACCGTGAGTTGCTTATGCGGAATTTGAAAGGTCAAATTTTTCAGATTATGCTCACGGGCACCGTATATATCAATGTAAGTTTGTTTTTTCGTCATATCAAATATTGAAAAACAAAAATACGTATTTTTATATACTGTGAATCTTACCGATATATTTTATTTTGACTTTTATCTAATGAAATATGCAGTTTATCTTACGAAATATTAGGTTTAATAGATGAGATAATAATTTTTTTAAAAAAAAACTTTACTTTTTTTT
>JALWLE010000138.1 GCA_026996605.1 Flavobacteriales bacterium | reverse complement strand
AGAGTGAGCTATTATTATCATCTTTCTCATTACAGCTATTTGAGCTTGGGTTGTTTGTTTGCCATTGGCTTTTAATCTATCATAAAATAGTTTCATCTCTTCATTATATCTAGCAGCAGTCATAGTTTCCATAAACAATACTCCTCTATATAGTTTAGAACCAGCCTTTGATATCTTTACTCTCTTATGAACCCAAATTCCGCAATAGCCCTTGAAAAAATATCTAAACTATCCTAAAATACACTAACACAAAGCATTAAAAAGGAACACCAAATGGGTGAACTAAAAATCCAATATTCTGATAAAATAAATCAGGAGAAGACATGAGAAAAAGTAAATTCACAGAGAAACAAATCATAGAGATTTCAAAAGAGATAGAAGCTGGTGCACCAGTAGTTGAAACTCTAAGAGTTAAAGGAGTAAGTCGAGATACCTACTACAAATGGAAAAGAAAATATAGTGGTATGGAAGCAAATGATATAAAAAAGCTTAGAGAGCTAGAAAAAGAAAATGCAAAGCTAAAAAAGATGTATGCAGATTTGGCTTTGATGAATGAAGCTTTAAAGGATGTTATTGAAAAAAAGCTTTAGAGCCTGATGATAGAAGAGAGTTTGTAGAGCATATCACTAGCAACTTTAGTATAAGTATCACTCAGGCTTGTAAACATTTATCTATTAGTAAATCAACATACTATTATAAAAAGAAACCTAAAGATGATAGTGTTGTAATAGATGCTATAAATAGTATGATAGATAAACATCCTAAAGATGGATTTTGGTTAATATCAAATAGACTAAAAAGAGAAGGCTTTGAAGCTAATCATAAACGAATATATAGAGTTTATAAGGCTTTAGGACTAAATATACAAAGAAGAGTAAAAAAGAGGATACCAGATAGAGCAAAAGAACCTTTACAAGATATAGAAAAACCTAATGAGCAATGGTCTATGGATTTTATGAGTGATTCACTCTATAATGGAAGAAGATACCGAATCTTAAATGTAATGGATGAGTTTAACCGTGAACTTATAGAGTTTGAGGTAGAAACAAGCCTACCTTCTACAAAAGTAATACAAACACTAAAAAGAGCAATAGATATGAGAGGAAAACCTGAATCCATTAGAGTGGATAATGGACCAGAGTTTATATCAAGAAAACTAGAGATATGGTGCTATATAAAAGGCATCAAACTAAAATTTATACAACCAGGATGTCCTACTCAAAATTCAAGAGTTGAGAGGTTTAATGGAAGTATGAGAAGGGAGTTTTTAAATGCTTATATATTTGATACATTAGAAGAAGTAAAACTAATGGCTAGAGAGTGGATTGATGATTATAACCATCATCGTCCACATGGGGTTTTAGGAAAATTAAGTCCTATTGAATATTTAAATGAGTATAATTCAAAAAGGAATTATTCTGTTTAAGGTGGTTCGGATTTAGGGGATGTTTACAATAAGTCCCAAAACTTAAGATATTTAAAAAGTGTATAAAGATAATTATCATCAAATATATACCAAGATTGGTATCTACCTTGCCAAGATATCCTATGCTACCGTACTTTTTATTAAAATATTGTGTATAAGTAGCATTAATTTGGCACATGCCATTAGAAAGGTTTTCTCTTTTATTTTCAAATAACAGACAATAGTGATTGTCCATAAATCATAACTGTTGTAAGTGTAAGCATAGCGCGAGATTTCATAGCACTTCACTTTCAACCTATCCAACTGTTTACATATAGCTCAAACATTCACAACTAGTACTTAACCCCGCATTGCATTTATACATTGTTATGGGTTGGGCTTAAATCTTATCTTTCAATTCTTTTAATATTACATCATACTTTAAAATATTTTTTCTTAAATCACTAATATCTTCTTGTTTGATTTCTTTCTCTTCAATATTGCCAGCTTTTTCAATTATGAGAACTTCTTTTCCTTCTTTTATTTCTGATTTGCTATGAGCTAATTCATTTCTTGTTTGAATAACATCTTTATAATATCCTTCGTGAGTAAAATCTCCCCCTAATTCTTTTAGAGATATTAGCTTTTGTAATGTTTGAGACTTTTTATATGCATCAAATACTCTGCTTTTAACAATCTCAGCATTTGTT
>JALWLE010000137.1 GCA_026996605.1 Flavobacteriales bacterium | reverse complement strand
CTCTTGGAAGTACAAGAGGTTTAGCAGACCGTGCCGGGCAACTGACGGATAGCTACGACTACAGCCCCTACGGCACACTCCTGCGCCACAGTGGAAGCAGTGACAATCCTTTCCTCTTCACCGGAGAGCAGTACGATCCCGAAGCCGGGTTGTACTACCTCAGAGCGCGGTATTACAGCCCCGAGCTGAGCCGCTTCCTTACGAGAGATACCTACGAAGGGACGCTGACCGATCCCATCACGCAAAATCCGTATGCCTACGCCAATGATAACCCGCTGAGATATGTAGATCCCAGTGGGCATATGTCGATGGTGGAGGTGTCTTTTGATATGTCCGTAATGTCAGAATTGAATGAAATTCAGCTATTAAGGATTAATATAATGCGTCAAATGATGGAGGAAGCTGGGTGTTTCGTTATAACTGAGACATTGGATATGGCTGTAAAAGAAGGTATATACATGTGGTTTGGGGATGGCAAACTATACGTAGGAAAATCAAATACGAATATTGAAGCACGAATCAAAGATCATATAAGAAAGAAGTTTAAAGGTGCTGAAGAAAAGTTAAAACATGTAATGAGAATAAATGTAAAATTACCACCAAAACTACTTGAGGCAATGGAACAAGCAGTAATGGAAGAAATTGGAATGGATCAGCTTCACAATAAACGATTGAATTACAACTTAAAGAAACCAAAACGAAGAAAGGCATATAAGCGTTTTATGCGTCTTTTGAAAGGGCTATGCAAATGATAATTGAGAGCAGTTTCGATGGACTCGAAAGAGACCATATTGAATCACTTGGATTGAATTGTATTTACATTGATGACACAAATAAGGATATTCTCCTTAAAGACTTGAAATATATAGATGCAGAAGATACATTTTTTAAAAGTAATGAAAAGATTCAAAAATCAAAATTATTTGACAGAGGACTATTCGAAGGGGCTGGATTACATTATGGTAATGATATTTTGCCCCTACTAATTCTTGATCCAAGGTATTTTTACCCAGAGGTATATGTACCTATAATGAGAAAATATAATGTAAGAGGGCTAATTCTGGATGCGTCATTGACATCGTTTCTAAAAAGACCGACAGCGAAAGCAAGAGTCCTCAAAAGCCTTTCATTTTTAGAAGAAGTTCCCTTCTTGAAATTATTTTATCTTCAGTCACAGAAGGAGGTTTTTTTTGAGTTTTGGGATATAGAAGATTTTAGTCCATTGGAAAGTCTCAAAGGTTTAGAGTATCTATATATACCAACCAATGATTCATTTATTGATGTAGATTTTTCCTTGCTTGAGCATTTAAGAGAAATAGATTTGCAATACCCTAAAGACAATAAAACAATATTTGAATGCAAAAAGATCGAGACTGCAAGAACAGTATACTATGAGTCAGATCTAAAGCTTCTTGAAAGATGGTCAAAACTCAATAGTTTTGAGGTATATTTTGACAAATTGAAAAATTTTGAAGGATTGGATAAATTTGAGCATCTCCGTAAACTAAAAGGACAGTTTACTGGGAGATTCCAAGGCTTCCAAGGGGTAATCAGCAAGAGTATTAAATCATTTTTCTTCTATACAGAAGCACGTAAATCTCCTACCACATTGGAGGGTATCTCTGGTTTGGAAAATGTAGAAGTTATGGAGATTTCTGGATTAAAGAAGCTGGAGACTATAGCCGATCTTCCAATGTGTAGGCATCTTAGAGAGTTAAGCCTAGAAGAGTCAAGGATACCTGATGATATTGAGAGGATTCTTGAGATAAAAAGTTTAAGAAAATTAAAAGTTGATTATGGAAGTGATGTTGCAAAAAAATACCCAAAGTTAAAACCATTGATTTTTTATGAAGAATCATGAGACTCATTCCCACTCTCCTGCTCTTCACCTTAAGCCTCATCGCCAGCATCCCTTCGGGTGCATATGATGCCCAAGATCACCGCATCGCCAAGATCGTAGAGGGCACTGCCACCACCTACCTCGTCGATCCCAACACCCCCTATGCCCGAGTCATTCACGAAAGCCGTGACAACGGCACCGAGATCGACTATAGCTACGGCCTGCGGCTGCTCAGTGATGGTAGTCATAACTTCTTGACGGATGCTCTTGGAAGTACAAGCGGCATAGCAGACCGTGCCGGGCAACCCACAGACGGCTA
>JALWLE010000136.1 GCA_026996605.1 Flavobacteriales bacterium | reverse complement strand
GTAATCAAACAGTCAATTTGTTTAAAATACCACGTATGGAAAGTAAAGATTCTATTGAAGTCAAGATGAAAAACGGAGGAACTTTACGCCTTTCGCCCATAACATATGCTACAATTTGGATGGAAATGCCCGGTATGGAATTTTCAGACTCTTATCAGAATGAATATGGTGTTACCATTGTTTCAGATGCTTGTCGTTCCAAAGAAGAGCAACCGGATTTGAGCGATGGCGGTATCGGATACTGGTTGCGTAGAGCTATGGTCTTACAAGCCAAAACAGCAAGAGAAGCCGTAAAAATAGGCGGTAAACTGATTGAAAAATATGGCTATACTTCGTCCGGTCGCACTTATAGCATTGCCGATAAAAACGAAGCGTGGATGTTAGCGGCGGTTAAAGGTAAACATTGGGTAGCACAACGTGTTCCGGATGATCAAGTAGCTATTATCCCAAACTACTATACAATTGGTAAGATTGATTTAAAAGATACTTTGAATTTTTACGGTTCAAAAGACCTTATTGATTATGCACGCAAACGACATTGGTATGAAGGAGATGATAAGAGTTTTAATTTTAGACTGGCTTATGCCGCCCCACAAAGTTTAAAACACCCCGTAAACACTGAACGACATATTGATGCTATTAATCGTTTGTCTGACACAAAATATGTTATAACCGATACTTTACCTTTTTCATTTTATGCCAAAGATTTGATTAAACTACCTGATTTATTTCATGTTTTGCGATCGCATTTCGAAGGAACCCCTTTTGACAAAAGTAAAGATTATACATTGGGGTCACCTCATAAGACACATCGTGCTATTTGTGCTCAAAGCACACAATATGGTTTTGTAGCGCAATTGCGTAATTATGTGCCTAATGCTTTAAATCCTATCTGGATATCTTTTGTACACCCTTGTTCCCATACATTTATACCTCTATACAATGGTATTAATCATTTTTCAGGAGTTTTTAATAATTTTACAGATTATAAAACAGCCTTACAACATCATTTTGATAAATTTAAACGTAACAAAAAGCATTTCTATAATACATTTGTTAAAGATGCAGAAAAGGTTGATAAAAAATATGCCATTCGTATCAAAAAACGTAAATCGACAATTGACAAGTATGAAAGAGCTTTATTGGCTAATCAAAAAAATACTGAACAAAAACTATTTGACATATATAAAATGAATCATAAAGTATTAGGTGAAAAACTTAGTGAATATTTTGATTATTTAATATATTCTCAGTTGAAATAAGTAAAATTCATTGTATCTTTGTGCGCTTGAAAAAATACAATTATGAATGAAAATATCGTAGAATGGACAGGTTACATCGCTATGGTAACCTTAATGATTTCTTTTTTGATGAAGGATATAAAAAAATTACGTATCATCAATACAATTGCTTGCTTGCTGTTTGTAATATATGGTTTTATGTTGCATTCTTATCCGGTGATTATCAGTAACGCTTTTATTTCATTGGTCAATTTGTACTATTTGTGGTATAAAAAAAACTAGTTTACCGTAATATAGTTATCGGATTAAAAATAAATTCTTAGCTTGATGTTGGTATTAAGATTTGATTTTATGTAGTTTTAAAGTTCTTATCAATTTTACTTAATAAAAAAACAGGAGTAATTTTTCAAAAAATACTCCAACCTAATTTAGTGGTTAACAATTCCAACGCTTTCATACCTTTAATCGAATTACCTTTGAGATTCAGTAGCGGACTCCAAACTGCCACGGCATATTTGCCGGGGTGAATAGCGGCAATACCTCCACCAACGCCACTTTTTCCGGGAAGCCCTACCCGAAAGGTGAATTCACCTGCTTCATCATAGAAACCGCATGTTTGCATAATGGCATTTAAGCGTTTGGTTTGACTGCTTGTCAGTATTTGTTCTTGACTTTCGGTTAGTTTACCGTGATTGGCATAGAGCAGAAAGGTGCGAGATAGTTCAGGTGCGGTCATCTCTATCGAACACAATTTGAAATACAAATCTAAAACGGTTTCAGTATTGTTATGGATACGCCCGAAAGATTTCATCAAATTAATTAAAGCACGGTTGCGATAACCGGTAGCTTTTTCAGATTGGTAAACTTTCGGGTTATAAGTGATGGCATCGTTACGAGCAATTTTTTTGATAAAATCAAATAAGTTTTGTTCCGGATTGGGTAATTCGTCTATTAGCACATCGCAGATTGCCAGTGCACCGGCATTGATTAAGGGGTTACGGGGCATCCCTTGTTCTTGTTCCAATTGTATCAATGAGTTAAAGGGATCACCCGACGGTTCTACGCCTACGTGTTGAAACACATCACTCCCTTTAAGCCGGTATGCCAAAGTAAAAGCAAAGACTTTAGCAATACTTTGCAAGCTGAATTTGTCAGATATATCTCCTACACCATAACCTTTACCGGAAAGCTCCGTAAGGTTTATGGCAAATTTATCCGGTGAAATTTTTGCCAATTCGGGAATATAATCCGCTTGCTTGCCTTGCAGATTTAGCCGATTGATTTCATCAAAAATGTCATTAAGAATCTCTTGATACATGTTTTAGGCTTTATCGCCCGAAAATAAGAAAATTACAGAGATTTTAACTTTGATTTTCTCATGTTTTTGGTATTATTTCAAGCTTTTAGTAATGCATTTTTTAATTTTTTTCAAAAATAAGCCATTTAATCAATTGATCTTTATTCGTACCCCCTTGCTATGACTGCTAAATTCCGGTGCATACAGACATTGCAGTTGCGTGATGCCGTTAGAATAAGTACCGGCATTGTTGGCACGCAAATCATATTCAAATACATATACACCTTTGGGTAGAAAATCGATAAAGAAATTGGTAGCCGTATCACCGGTGGCTTCGTAGTAGCCCAAGCCGTCCTGCCATTTGTAGCGTGACAACACATTGACCGGTTCAAATCCTGCTGCACGCATATCTTTCAGGTGTACATATTCCATAGGGCGATCCACTTTGATTTCGATGCGTACGCGAACCAAATAGCCGGTCTTGACAGCGGTTTTTGTATCAATTTTCTGCAAAACTTCACCGGTATCGGTAAATTTTCTAACGAATAATTCCTTGGTAATAGCCACCGGTGTTTTAGCATTGGTAATTTTATCCAAATCTTCAAAATACTGCCAATATAGTGCGCCCCAAGCAATACCTTTACTTTTTTTGGTAATGCTAACTTTGCCCATATCGGGGGTAATTTGGTCAGCCGTCCACGATTTTTTAATATAGCCTGTTCCGGCTTCGGTTTTGATTTCAGGCATTTTGTCCGGTTGTATTTTTATATTGCCTATTTTTACTGAAACGGTATTGTCCAATGCTAAGAAATCCGTACCTTTTAAAAGCAAGGCATAAATAGCTTCGGTGGTTTGTTTGGTGGTTTTCCAAGCATTGGTTTGCTTGTGTTTGAGCAACCAAATCCGCATTTCGTCTATTTTTTTGACATCGCCGTCTATGGCATCAAAGGCTTCTATCAACAGGGCTTGGGTTTCAATAGGCGCTTGATACCAAAACCAACCGCCGCTGTTGTTTTTCCAATACATACCCAATTCTTCACTCTTGATACTGTTTTCGTCCAACGAACGGATGATTTTTTTGGCTATTTCAGTATCCTTATGCCGATGTGACACCAATGCCAACAAGCCTTGTTCGTACAAAGCGTAATCCAACCAATATTTTTGGGCTTGCCGGCGGTAATAATCCACTGCTTCGGTTACGGCTTTTGATAGGGGAAATTCCGGATAAAAACTACGGGCATATAAATAGTGTAGTTGGAAAGCACCGGTTTTATAGTTATCCAAATAGGCTTGTTTGTTTGGATGTTTAGCGGCAACTTCTAATAAATGTTCGTAATCTTTTCGGATTTCTTTGTCCAAATATTGAATGGCTTTATCAACCATAGGATAAATAACTCGTTGATTTTCAACAATGCCCAAGTGTTTTAGATGTCCAAAATCGGCAACAATATGTTGTGTGATATACCGGTTAGGATAACGGCCGCCTTTAAACCATGTAAAACCGCCTGAAGGCAATTGCAAATTATAGAGTTTTTGCAAGCTTATTTGCTGCATATAACTCATTTTGTTTAAGTCAAAAAGCAAGGCGATGCGTTTCTTTTGTTCCGATTCGCTTCGTGCATCACGCAACCAAGGGGTTTCTTCAATCAGAATATTTTTAAGTTCTTGATTTTTTTCCAAATTGGACAACAAAGCATCGGATTTCAGGTGTTTCCAAACATCAAATACTTTTTTAATTTTCGGATTTTGCCGGACAATATGCGCTGCCAACGTATTGGCATAATACCGGCTAAAGGTCTGCTCGCTGCATTCGTAGGGATATTCCATTAAATACGGTAACGCTTGTACGGCATACCAAGCCGGATTGCTGGTAATTTCCAAGGTCAAACGGTGATTTTTTAAAGTCCTGCTTTGGGGGTTTACCAATTTGTCTAATATAAAGGTTTTATGTTGCCCGCTGCGTACCCACATCGGCATAGTTTCGGTAACCAACATCCGGTTAGACAAGACCGGCAAAAAGTTTTGTTCGGCATCGGTTTGGTTGCCGGCTTTGGCTTTGACAACATATTGCAGGGCGTCAATATCATCCGGAATGATTAATTGCCAACTAACTTGCGTATTGCCACCGGCATCGACACTAAAACTTTGTTTGATATGTTTTGAAATACGACTAGTAACATCTTTTTGATGTACGGCATCTATCAAAGTCAGTTCCGCTTTTCCTAATAATTTTTTATCCGATAAATTACTGATTTTGGTGCTAAACATCAAGGTGTCGCCTTGCCGGACAAAACGCGGCGCGTTGGGAAATACCATTAAATCTTTTTGGGTTTGCGCAAAAAATTCTTTGTAGCCATGTTTCAACTGTTTGTCGTGTGCCAATAATTGCAGTTTCCATTTGGTCAAACTTTCGGGGGCGGTAAATCTGAATTCGACATTGCCGTCTTTATCCGTATATAATTCGGGATAGAAAAAGGCGGTTTCTTTAAAATCACTTCGTACGGGTGGTGCGACATCTTTAGATGTTTGTTTTTCCGGTTGCTGTGATTTTACTATAGCAAAACTTACGAGATTAGGTTCTTCAACAGCCATATCACTTTCAGCGGCTAAGACACCTTTTTCCATTCTAGCTCCATATAAACGAGAACTTCTTATATGATACCTATATGAGTTGCCAAATCTCAATCCAAACCACTGTAAACTGTTGTTGCGCCAATTAGCAGTACCATTATAGCCCCAATAGTTTGAATACAAAGGTACAGAAGCTGTCGTTTGACCAAAACCAGCCGATTGCCGGATAATACTTCCTTGATAATAGGTTTTATAAGAAATGGGGTTAAAATGCCACGTATGATCTACAAATTGATCTAAAGACGCATCGTACATAGACGCTAAAATTTCAGCAGTAACTTTTTGACTTTGTGCCCCTTTGATTTTAAAGCGCCACTGTTCTTGTTGTCCGGGTTTGAGTTTGTCTCTAAACCTGATCGTTTCTATTTCTAATTGGTCTGACGGATAAGGCACTTTGATATTCAAACTACCGAGTCTGTAATCGTTAAAAGCGTTAAAAGCATAATGTACGACAAAGCCACCCATATCATTTTTGGTTATGGGAACTGTAATCGTTTTGTAAGTTCCGTCACTTATAAAAGTTTCCTGTGAGATGATTTTTCTATTTTTTTCCACCCAAATTTGCATTCTGCTTCCGGTAGATGCCGAGCCGGTTTTTAGTACGAGTTCATCACCGGGCTGATAAGTATCTTTATTTTGGATGACATCAAAATATTTGTTATCCGCTACTTGTTTTTGGTCGGTTTTATTAATTTCAAACCAATGTTTGGCAGTAACTTCTTGCCCGTCTTTGTCTTTGGTGGTTGCTATAGCCAGATACTGTCCGGCTGGAAAATTTTGCTCAGGTGTAAAAGCAATTTTTTCTTGCTCACCGGTCAATATGTTTTGTTGCCAATATAGTTTTTTTACCGGCCAATATATCTTTTCGGTTTCCGTTTTGTCGTAAGCTATATGGGGTAGTTTTTTAACAAATTCTTGTTTGTCAATACTTTGAATATCCGGCACGGTCCAAGGTCTGCTGCGTAGGACTCTGTCCGGCGCCTTAAGTTTATATATCTTTAATTGTACACTCGCCGGCACTTTAACATCGTTGAGATTCAAACTTTGGATATGAATGGTGTCAGCTTGGGTTTTTTGTATTTTTTCGGGCATTTCCAGCACCAATTTGAGCTGTTTATAACCTGCATTAACGGTTAATTCGCGGCTATGGGTTTCGCCGTTTAGGTCGGTTACTTCGGCATAAACTTTATAATGGAATACAGGATCGTTTTCGGGTTTGACACTACGGTCAGGAAGTGCTTTAAATTTGATGATAAATTGCCCTTTGTCATCAGTAGTAGTTGTGCCGTGGGCTATTTCTTGCGGCTGCGACCGGTAAGCAGGTCTATACCAATACCACCAACGCGGCATTGATACTTCACGCTTGACCCGATAGGTAACTTCGGCACCGGTTATTTTACTCCCGGCAAAACTCTCGGCAAGTCCTTTAACTTCAATATCGTCATTGACTTTGTAAGTTTTTTCAGGTTTTTTTAAGGTGACTTCAAATTTTGGACGTTTATAGGCTTCGACTCTTATTTGTTTACTGTTGTACAGTCCAATTTTGGTTGATTCAATTTTCAAACTAAAACTGCCGGTTAAGCCTTGTTCGGGTAGGATAAATTCGCCGTGTACCGAACCGAAATCGTTGGTTCTCAATGTTTTTTCACCTATTTTTTGCCGGTTGACATCAAACAACAGAATACGAACCGGCAATCCGTTTAAAACTTTGGAATGGTTGGGCAGTTTGGTCAAACAAATGGCTTTAAAATAAACAGTTTGTCCGGGGCGGTAAATACTGCGGTCGGTAAAGATAAATGCCGTATGATGTTTTTTTTCAGCTCTTGGTCGGTAAATATAGGGAATAGATTCTGTAAAATATGCCGTTTTACCGTTGTCATATTTAACGATGATTCGATATTCGGATGATAATTTTGAACATGATACCTGACCTTTCCGGTCGGTTTTTAAGTTTTTGACAGTTTTCCATTTGCCGTGATAATCTTGTTTTTTTAAGGTTATGGTCGCATTGGCAACCGGCAATCCGTTTTGACGATTTAGAACGACAAAATCCGTTTTACGTCCCAAACGCCCCATGGTTTGCAAAAGCACATCGGTAACTTGAAACGAGGTGATACCGAAAGTTTTATGATTCTTTGTGGTCAAGAATAAAATATATTCCCCGTTTGGCAAGCCGTCTATGATGCGTTCCGTACTGTGATTTCGGTAATCTTGTTCGTTAGGTAAGGTATAATCATAAGTTTTGACGGGCGTAAACTTTTCTATAAAATCACGTCTTTCTTGAGCTTCATTAATTCTATTTAATTGTTGGATTTGCTCGTGTGACAAACGATAAATTTTCAATACTGCATCTGACAAATTACGAAAATCAATTTTGATTAACGACGGTTGATTTTCAGGGATATATTTTTCAATTTCGACTCTTAGTTCTTTAGATTGTATCTCTGAGATTAAGTTGCGGCAACTCGCAGCACCTTGTGTGCCCGGGTATTTTTTAATGGCGGTATTGCAAACAGCAATGGCTTCTTTTTTGGACCAACGATAGGTATCGTCTTGACTCGGGGTATATTTATTGCCTAATTGATTTAAGACGGTCGCCATTTTATAATAAGCCAAAGCGGATACCTGTGAACTTTCGTATTTTTTGGTAAAATTTTGAAGGGCTTTTAGGAATACCTGTTCTTTGTTAGGAAAAACAGCGTTGTTATAAACAAATTGCAAACGCTGTAAATCGGTATAGGCAAGTGCGTCAAAGTGTTGTTTGTCATTCAAGCGAAATTGTAAATAAGATTGGTATATTTTTAATGCTTGATATTGTTTGGATAGCGTATCTTTAGTGTTGATTTTCAACCTGATAAATTCATCGACATCAGATAAAAATTCTGGTTTATCAATATAGAAATTTTGTGCCGGTGCGGTTAAAGCATTTTCTTTATTTTCGTAAAATCGAAGGGCTTCGTGAACCAAAACATCATACAATACCGGTTGGTATTTATTGGCTTTGTCTGACAAGTTTAAAATGTCTTTCCAAACTTTGACCGGAATGACTTTTAAAACTTCAGGCTGTTGCAGCGAACGGTTAAAATGCGTATAAACCGCTTTATAAAGGGTGTTTAAATCCCAAGTTCTGAAATCTTCGGGGTCAACTGCGCTTGCTGTTTCGGTACGGTGGGCGAATTTCCACCGGTTGGCTTGGTAATATTGCCAATAGAGTTGCGCCAAATAACTTTCTAAAATGTTTTTAACCGGCGGTTGGCTAGACGCTATTTCCTGTTCAAATTTATGCACAATTTTGAGCTGACTATCTTCTTCCAATTGCATCATATATTTAGATTGGTAGAGCAAACTCTTTACAATTTGCGGACTGTTGTGTTCTTTTTTGGCTTTGGTATATATTTCCTTGACTAACTTATAGGCAGATTTGGTCAAGCCGTTTTTTTCATATTTGATGACTTTTTGCCAAAGGTCCGGATAAGACGAATAGTGTACTTGCTTCATGCTGTCAATTGACTTTTGTGAAGGATTTTGAGGTGTCTCTTGATGGATGTTTTGATTTTTAGGACTCGAACAAGCCCATAAAATCAGTAAGGGAAACAGAATTTTACGAAACATATAAAATCATTTTTTGATAGACAATTTTAACCGACAATTTACAACTAATGTTTAGACATAGCAAGCTTGTTCTTATGAAACAATTGTCTCATAAAACTGCTATAATACTGATTTAATACCGATTACACATTCACTATAGTTCAATTTATTGGACTATTTTCATGTAGTATCGGCATACCCTGTCCCGATAAATCGGGAACACACCAAATCCTTTTAGATTATTTTATGTTTGGAATTGGTATTAAAACGTTTTTTGATACTTGATTATTTCAAACAAAGTGTAAATCATTTTAAAAAAAATCAAGGATTGTACCAATTCTATTTCAGATTACTTTATCTGTTTATGGCTGCCGTCACAAAATGGTGGTTTTTTCGTTAGCTGGCAAGTACAAAGCCAATAGTCTTTGGTTTCGTCAACTTTAAAGATTAAAGGATGCATGCCGGTGTCAGAATGTTTACCGTCACAAAAGGGTAATTTGCTTGATAAGCCGCAAGTACACCAAGCATAATTTTTTTCCGCTTCCAGTTTGAGTTTTACAGGTTTATTCATAATGTAATTTTTATTACAAAGATAGTTTTTTTGTCTTTATGATTTCACAGCAACAATTTTATATACACTCAATGTCTTTAGACAAAGTTTTCTTATTTTTGCAAGCATAAAAAATTAAGATTATGAAGGATTTTGTTGCAGAACTGAAATGGCGCGGTTTATTACACGATATGATGCCGGGCACTGATGATTTATTAAACAGCAAACAAGTAACCGGTTATATCGGTTTTGACCCGACTGCCGATTCGTTACATATCGGTAGTTTGGTGCCGATTATTATTTTGATGCATTTTCAACGTGCCGGACACAAGCCCGTTGCTTTGGTCGGTGGTGCTACCGGTATGATAGGCGATCCGTCGGGAAAATCAAAAGAACGTAATTTGTTAGACGAAGAAACCCTTAATCACAATGTAGAAGCCATTAAGCAACAATTATCCCAATTTATAGATTTTAATGCCCAAGACAATCCGGCTGTTTTGGTTAACAATTATGATTGGTTTAAAAATATCCAATTGATTGATTTTGTCCGCAATATCGGCAAACACATTTCCGTCAATTATATGATGGCTAAAGATTCGGTCAAGAAACGTCTGAATCCCGAACACGATGATAGTGCCGGTATGTCTTTTACCGAATTTACATATCAATTGTTTCAGGGCTACGACTTTTTGCATTTGTACCGCACTATGGACTGCCAACTACAGATGGGCGGTAGTGACCAATGGGGTAATATGACCACCGGTACCGAACTCATTCGTCGTGTGGAAGGTGGTAAGGCATATGCTTTAACTGTGCCTTTGATTACCAAAGCCGACGGCGGAAAATTCGGTAAAACCGAGCAAGGTAATGTTTGGTTGAGTGCCAAATATACATCGCCTTATAAGTTTTACCAATTTTGGATCAACACCGGTGATGAAGATGCCGAAAAATATATCAAAATCTTTACGTTTTTAGACAAAGATACGATTGATACATTAATTGCCGAACACCGTGAAGCACCACATTACCGGGTGTTGCAAAAGCGGTTAGCCGAAGAAGTAACACGTATGGTGCATGGTGACGAAGCCCTTCAAAAAGCCCAAGATGCCAGTCGTATTTTGTTTGGAAAATCTACGGCTGATGCTTTAAAATCACTAGACGAACAAACTTTTCTCGATGTTTTTGAAGGCGTGCCGCAAGGCAGTTTAAAACGCCAAGATATTGAAAACGGTATAGACGTTGCCACGGCATTGGTCGAAAGCGACTTTTTAAAATCCGGAAACGAAGCCCGGCGCGCATTGAAAGAAAATTCTATTTCGGTCAATAAAGAAAAAGTAACAGCAGACAAAACTTTAACGACTGATGATTTAATCAACGATACTTATATTTTGTTACAACGTGGCAAAAAGAAGTATTTTTTGGTAAAAGTTTGAGAAATTGATTAGCAGAATATAATAAATTGTCCTGCCTTTAATTGAGCCATCATATTGTTTTTGACAAATTCTCATTTTCATAAATTTACGTAAATTTGAGAACGTAAATTTATGTATATGAAACCGACATGATTAAAATAATTATTAAACACACAAAGAAATAATTATTTTAATCATCAAAGGTTATCCCGACAATAGTCGGGAACATTGATGTTAAAATAAAAAATAAACAGATGAAAAAGAAATTGTTATTTGGCTTAATTCTACTCTTTATTTTAATAGGTGGTATTATCGGCTATAAGAGCATGCAACCGGACACCAAACGGCAAGTTTTGAGCGTTTTACCAGAAAATGCAGTTTATATTCTTAAAACCAATGAACTGACGGACACTTGGAAAGAAGTATCAAAAACCAACATTTGGCAGCATTTTATCAAAACCAAAGGCTTTGAATACTTACAGTCAGTAGATACTTTGCTTAATAACACTTTGCTCGACAATAAAGCTTCTAAAGTAATCTTTAACAATCGTCCTACGGCTATGGCGGCTTATGTGACGAGTGCCACGGATTATGACTTTGTTTATGTCGTTGATTTGCAACAGTCTGAATATATCAAAAAGATTTTGGACCGGATTTTAAAATTAAGTGGTACTCACAAGGTGGTTAAATTGTCGTACAACCAAACCCAAATTTTTAAGCTTATAGATAAAAAAGACAAGGAAAATACAGTTTACCTTACAAGCCTTGACAATTTGCTGATAGCTTCTTTTTCATATAAACTGATCAAACATGTTTTGGATGAAAAAAGCATGGAACATTGGATCAAGCGTCCGGATTTTCAACAAATAGAAGATGAATTAGGCAACGGACTTGTACAACTTTACTTAAATTATAAACAGTTGCCACAATATTTACGCATATATTTTAGTAGTTTGTCTCAAGAGACACAAAAGCTGATTCAAAGTTTGGATTTAACCGGTTTTGATATATCGCATGAAGACGAGCGTATCAGTATGGAAGGCATTACACTTATAGATTCCACACAATCCTATTTGAATGCGATGCTCGATATCAAACCGGGGAAAATAGGCTCATATGATGTCATTAGTAATGAAACCGCCATGCTGACGGCTTTTAGTTTTAATAATTTTGACCTGTTTTATCAGAGTTTACTTAATAGCTATACAGGTAAAAATAAATCTAAAAAGACAAACTACCGGAATAATCTGAAAAAACTTGAAAAGTTTTTAAAGATAGATCTTCAAACCGATTTGTTTGATTGGGTCGGACAAGAAATTGATTTGGTTAAAATTCGTTCTAACAGTGCGCAACGTCCGGCTGATTTATTGTTACTCATTCAAGCAGACGATATGGACGATGCCCGTGACGGTTTAACACATATCACGGAACAAATCAGAAAACGATCGCCTTTTAAATTTAAAAGTTACCGTTACAAAAATTTTAAAATCAACTATTTACATCAAAAAACTTTTTTTAAGACCATACTTGGTAATATGTTTGCCAAAATCGAAAAACCTTATTATACTTTTATTGAAAACTATGTGGTTTTCAGCAATTCGGAACAAGTCCTTAAAAATTTCATCGATGATTATGTGACCGGCAATACCTTATCACATAACAAAGATTTTATGGATTTTAAAGATGAATTTAGCAATAAATCTAATGTAATGTTGTATCTGCAAATGCCGAAATTGTATTATATTATGCGGCAATCATTGACAGCAACCGGACGCAAGGCTTTAGACGAAAAGAAAGATTTAATGCTGAGTTTCAGTAGGATTGGCTTGCAATTATCCGGTAAAAATGATTACTTTAAAACACTTTTAGTTATAGATCATGATGAAAAAGCCTTACAAAAAGAACAAGCTGAGCAATTGGCAAAAAAAGTCGATAAAAGTGTACACAATGCCTATTTTGAAGATTTACAATTTAAAATATCTTTTCCTGACAGTTTACAAGTAGCTGACGGCAAATACAAACAATTTTATGACGATGGTACGACACTTAAAGTCGAAGGACAAGTCAAAGACAATTTGCCTTATGGTATTTGGCGTACATATTACCCATCCGGTAATTTAAAAGACGTAGCTAACTATGACGAAGGAGAGGTAACCGGTGAGTTTTACCAATATTTTGATAAAAAACCACGTCAACTCATGGTACAAGCCAACTATGACCACGATTTACTGGATGGTGAATATCTGGAATACTGGAAAACCGGTGCTATTAAAGCCAAATTACACTACAAAGAAGGCAAGTTACATGGCGAAGCTTTATATTACTTCCCTACCGGACAACTTAAAACCAAAGGTAAATATCGTAAAGGAGAGAAAAAAGGCAAATGGTTGTTTTACAACCCAAAAGGAGAAGTCATTGGTAAAAAACGTTATTCCGGATTTTTGTTTTAAAATAAAAAAGGCTGCCCTTTTGAGACAGCCTCTTTTTTGTCTATTATCTCTTGATCTACTTAATGATAATTTTTTTAAACAGTTCTTTATCACCGGCAAGCACATGCATTATATAAATACCTGCTGTCATATTACCGGTATAAACATGATTTTGTTCAGGTTTTAAGTGAACTTCTTTAACTTTTTGTCCGGTTAAATTAAAAAATGTAACATCTGCATGGTATTTACTTATGATATTAACAACATGATAACCGGTTGCGATCACAATATCATTTTTATCAAAAGTATTTATAGAATTTGTGTTTATATAGCGATAAGTAAAGGTTATGCTTGACAGGACACTATTATCAGATGTATTAAGTGCTGAAATTCTAAAAATATAATCTTTAGGATATGTTAAAATATTACCGTTTTCATTATGTTGTACGTCTATATCAGATTGTGAAGTTGAAGCTCCTGCCGGCAATGAAGCTCCTCCATAAAACTGATCACCAATATCAATTGGATAATAACAACTGCCGTTACCAAGAACACCGAAACATAAAGTCATTTCACTTCCATTAGTATTGATAATATCCACTACTTCTAGTTTTAGATTGACATCATACGAATAATTATTAGTCACAATGAAGTGTGTCGTAAAATGATCTTGATCTACTGTAATAATATCATTATCATTGATAGCCGTATTCGTTTCGTAGTTCAATACTGAAATTTGAGCATTTGTTATCAGACTAGCCAAAAGCAGTCCTATAAACCATAACTTTTTCATGTGAAATTGTTTTATTTAATGATTAGTTTTTTAATACCGGTCTTACCATCTTTTTGGAATTTGGCAAAGTAAAGACCTTTAGCCAAGTTCTTTAATGATAATTGTGTATTTTCTTCATTTAACCTTTTGTTAATAATTTGATTACCTAACATATCAAAAACAGCTACATCCATATCTTTAGCACCTGATATATTAAAGATTCCGGTTGACGGGTTAGGATAGATTCTTAAATTTTGAAAAAAGGCATCATCGACTGTATTAGTCGCATCAATACTAAATGATTGTTTAACTTGAGAGCCGAAATTACCATCACCTTGCAAAACTATAGTTCCATCTGCTTGTGCCATTTGGTATGAACCGTTACCATAACTACAACACATTCCATCACCGTAAGAATCCAGCACATAGAATTTGTAACATCCGGAAGTGTTAATAGTAACATTATGCGTGTGGGTTTGTGTACCGTTAGCAGATAAATTTGAATAAGGTCCGCCGCTTTGAATGATATTATCTGACTCATCTGTAATAATCCAAGTTGTTTCAGAACCATAACGGTCTTGCACAATAGTAACTACGTAGTCAGTGCCTTGTCCTTCGTTTGTAGTTTTATTAAAACTAACAGTTTGATTGTTATCTGCAGTATTATCATCGGTACTGTTTCCATTGATCGAAGTTATATTGACTGATAAAGTGTTTGTTGGTTCAACTGTAAAACTAAAATCAGGCAAATCGATAATTGTTGAACCAAGTGTATTGATATTACCTGTCCAAGAATAGGTTTGTGTAGTTCCATTATTTACATTGTATTCAAATTCTAAAGCAGTTATAGCTTGTGCTCCGGTATTTTTTATGATTACTTTGGGTTTTAATTCGTTACTACTACAAATAAAATCATCTGAAGTTACATCTAAAATACTGGCATTTAAATTATACTGAAGTCCGGAATAGTTAACAACTCCATAGTTTCCTGTGATAATTTCTTGATGTCCTTCAGCTACAAAACCGGCAATTCTAATATTTCCCAAATCCAAATCTACACCGTTGATATCTGCCGGAAGTGTATAAGTGTATTGTCTTTGTATCAAAGTTCCTTGAGTAACGCTTGTAACCTCGTCCCCCCATTGTCCGGTAATTAAATGACGTAACATATGCATATGGTTATAATTACCATTGGGTAAAACTTGATTCGGGTTGGTGCTGGCTCCGGACTGAGGGCCTTCTACATTGTCTTGTAATAAAGCAATATTAATAAAATTGCTATTTACAGGCGCATCAGCTGTATAATATACCTCAACACTAACAGTCATTTCTCTGGTTTGAACATCAACATCAGCTTCTAAAGCTATATTACAATATGAACTTTCTGCTAGGATTACATCTGCCGCACCACTCCATTGCGCTCGTCCTAATGCTGTTGCGCCTGATGGTGAGCCGGTTTGTGAATAGCCGAAGTAATGTCGATTAACAGTTCCGGCTGGATAACCTGCTAACTGAGATTGACTGCCCAAAGCAGCACCAAACTGCGTTCTAAAATCCGGCTCACCTGCACTCGGATTAGCAAAACCGCCGGTATGTATATTTATTAGAACCACATCATCAGGATGAGAATCTTGAATTAATTGTGCCCTTCTGTGACCATCAGGACAATAACCACAATGAATTCCTGTAAATTCTTCCAAAACTACATTTTTGTTCTCAGGTGTTTGACTAACAGGTAATTGTGCAAATGTATAATGCCACACAAAAAAGAGTAGTACTAAAAGAGTAATTTTTTTCATATTTTAATGTTTAATAAAATTTATAAGCAAATCTAAGCTTTATATATTAACATAAGTCAAAATGTTTTTTAAAAAAGCTTCTAATATAGAAAATTTGTTAAATAATCAATTTATTAAAGATTATTATAGTAATTTATTAATTATTTATTCGTTTTCAAGAGCTTGTTTATAACTTTCAAATTTAGCCTTTTCTTCATCACTTAATTTGGGAAAGTTGACATCTAGCTTTTTGAGTTCATCCAGTAAGATTTTTGCTACAATCAAACGTGCTGTTGGTTTATCATCCGCAGGAATAGCATACCAAGGAGCGTAAGATGTAGAAGTTTCATTTAATACGTCTTCATAAGCTTTTTGATAATCATCCCAATAGCTGCGTTCTTTTAAATCGGCAGCATTAAACTTCCATTGTTTATCTTCCCGACGAATACGGCGCAGAAAACGATTTTTTTGTTCGTCTTTAGACAAGTGCAAGAAAAATTTAAACATTTTCATACCGTTCTCTACCTGCGTTTTTTCAAAATCTCGAATTTGTCTAAAACGTTTTTTCCAAAATTTATCGTCTATATCTTCCAGTTTCTTGATACCATAAATATTTTGATTTAATACCAACTGCGGATGTATCCGTGCAATCAAAACATCTTCATAATGGGTGCGGTTGTGAATACCGAATTTGCCACGCTCGGGTAAAGTTTTGTAATGTCGCCAAATATAGTCGTGCGCATGTTCTAAAGGCGTAGGCTTTTTAAAATCAAAAACTTCAATACCACTCGGGTTAATATCTTTAAAAACTTCACGAATCAAACTATCCTTACCTGCAGTATCCATTCCTTGTATACCGATATAAATCGCCGGTGTGCCGGCAGCATAAATCTTGGTTTGAATTTGTGCAATTTTACGACGCACTTTTCTGATTTCATCTTCAATTTCTTTTTTTTCAGCATTTAAATCATATTTGGTCGGTAGGTTCTCTATTTTAATTTTTTTACCGGATTTGATTTTAAAATCTTTGGGATGGATTTTTTTCATTTGGTAACTTTTTTAGTGTTTTTGTTTACGCCTTAAAAGTAAGAAAAAATTATTTAATACAAGGCAAATAATTTTTGTTTCTAAAATTATTGTAATTTTGTTACCTCATCAAGATTAGAATTTTTATATGTCAAATAATCAAGATAAAAAATATCACGAACATTTGTTTGTATCTATCAAAACACCTGTAAAATCAGATGCCAATAATATGCCGGATGATAAAAAAATGGAATTAATTCAAGCTAAAATGACAGATATTTTAGACATTTTGGGCTTGGATTTGCAAGATGACAGTTTGAGTGGTACCCCACGACGGGTTGCCAAAATGTTTGTTAAAGAGATATTTAAAGGTCTAAATCCTGATAATTTGCCTAAACTATCGTCTTTTGAAAATAAGTACAAATACGGTGAGATGTTGGTTGAAAAAGACATTAGTGTGTTTTCAACCTGTGAACATCATCTTTTACCGATTATTGGTAAAGCACATGTCGCATATATTTCTAACGGACGTGTTTTGGGTTTGTCAAAAATCAACCGGATCGTCGATTATTTTGCCCGTCGCCCGCAAGTTCAGGAAAGACTGACCGTGCAGATTGTCAAAGCCATGCAAGAAGCCTTGCAAACAGAAGATGTTGCCTGTATTGTCGATGCCAAACATATGTGTTTGGTCTCTCGCGGTATTAAAGACATTACTTCATCGACTCTGACAGCCGAATATGCCGGAAAATTTAAAGACCCCGAAGTGCGTAAAGAGTTTTTGAGATATATCAATTCGGACACGAAGTTTATAGTATAGTGGAAAGCGGAACGAAGTGACGTCCCGACGATGAACAAAATCATTAACTCCTCAAATTGTAAGCAGAAGTAAAATTTGAAGTAGTGAACAAACTTGACAGAACGTATATAGTCTATGAAACAGAAAAAATCCTCAATTCCTCAAAAAAATATGAAAATATACAATTCCCTAACCGGTCAAAAAGAAGAGTTTAAGCCGTTAGTTCCCGGACATGTGGGCATGTATGTCTGCGGACCAACCGTTTACAGCAATGTGCATTTGGGAAATGTTCGCACCTTTATATCTTTTGATGTAATCTATCGCTATCTTAAATTTTTGGGTTACAAAGTACGATATGTCCGTAATATCACCGATGCCGGACATTTGGAAGATGACAGCCAAGAAGATAAAATCTCTAAAAAAGCCCGTTTGGAAAAACTCGAGCCGATGGAAATTGTGCAACAATACACCATTGATTTTCATAAAGTTCTCGATTTAGTCAACAACTTACCACCTGATATTGAACCGACTGCAACCGGACATATCATAGAACAAATAGAAACAACCAAAGATATTCTAAATAAAGGTTATGCTTACGAAAGTAACGGGTCTATATATTTTGATGTTATTAAATATAACAAAGAAGTAGATAAATATGGTAAATTAAGTGGGCGCAATATTGAAGAAATGATTGCCAATACCCGAGAATTGGAAGGACAAGACGAAAAACGCAATCCGCAAGATTTTGCGCTTTGGAAAAAAGCTAAACCGCAACATATCATGCGTTGGCCCTCGCCTTGGGGTGAAGGCTTTCCGGGTTGGCACATGGAATGTACCGTAATGAGCACCAAATATCTCGGTGACCAATTTGATATTCATGGTGGCGGTATGGACCTTAAATTTCCGCATCATGAATGTGAAATTGCCCAAGGCAAAACAGCTAACGGTGTTGATCCGGTTAAGTACTGGATGCATGCTAATATGCTGACACTCAACGGAAAAAAAATGAGTAAGTCAACAGGGAATCATTTGCTGCCCAATGAGATTTTTAGTGGTGAAAACGACTTGTTGAGCAAAGCTTATTCTCCGGCAGTCGTGCGGTTTTTTATGTTGCAAGCGCATTATCGCAATGTTTTAGACTTGTCGGAAGATGCCTTACAGGCAGCCGAAAAGGGTTACAAAAAATTAATGGATGCCGTTAAAACGCTACAAAATTTACCGGTGTCAAATGCCGATTCTTTTGATGTTGATAAGCTTATCCAAAGTTTTTATGATGCTATGGACGATGATTTCAATACACCGGTACTGATAGCCAATTTGTTTGAAGCGGTTCGTTATATCAATCTGGTAAATGACGGCAAGGAAAGTATTACCAAAGAAAGTAAAGGAAAATTAAGCAAGGCTGTAAACAATTTTGTTTTCGACGTACTTGGTTTGCACAAAACCGAGCAAGAAGTCGGTAATCACCAAGCATTTGATAAAGCCATTCAATTATTGATAGAGATTAGAAACAAGGCAAGAGCCGAAAAAAACTGGGCGTTGTCAGACCAAATACGCGATGAATTAGCCAAATTCGGCATTCAACTCAAAGACGGTAAAGACGGAACGACTTATAGTTTTATCAGTTAAAAGCCGGCAATGTTCATAATGCTAAATGTTAGTGTCAAGTATGATATCGGTCATTTCGGTACACCCCGATTAGTATCGGGGTACTCAATGACCTACCTTGCAGAATCAAAGGTGGCAGAGTATTCCGACCCCGACTTTCGTCGGGGGGGATGTGCCGGAGCCACCGAAGCACCGGTTATCAATTAACTAACTAACCAAAAACTAATAACTAAC
The DNA here is from genome assembly GCA_026996605.1 of Flavobacteriales bacterium. Lineage (GTDB taxonomy): Bacteria > Bacteroidota > Bacteroidia > Flavobacteriales > Flavobacteriaceae > WGBX01. The sequence goes on along the minus strand of JALWLE010000136.1, from coordinate 13,669 downwards.
CATCGCCACACGCCCCATCACATATTATTTACTTAAATGGAATGCAAAAATCAAAAGCCACCGGCTTAAATTTTTGGCATTATGGTTTTTGCATACTTTTAAACGCCGATATTTTGCCGTAAATTTCGATCCGGTTTTGGCTTGTAACTTGCGATGTAAAATGTGCTATTTTACCGATGAAAATTATGTCAAAACTTTAAAAGGCAGTTTTACCCGAGACGATTTGGATATTTGGGCACGTCAAAGCTTACCGCAGGCACTGAAATTGCAAGTCGGTTGTGGGGCAGAGCCAACGGTATATAAACATTTGGACAGAGTCTTTGAACTGGGCAAGCAATATGGTGTGCCGCATATTTCCATGACGACCAATGCCAATATTTTAACACGTGACAAACTTCAAAAATGGGTAGCAAACGGTCTAAACGAAATAACCGTTTCCTTGCACGGTGTATATCAAAATACCTATGAAGAAATGATGCAAAGAGGTGATTATCATAAATTTCATCAAGCCTTGGAATTGATTGCCAATATCAAAAAAGCAAATCCGGATTTATTATTAAGAATCAATTATACGTTCAATGAAGATAATTTTGCTGAGTTGAAAGATTTTTTTAAAGTTTTTGGAAAATACGGTATTGATATTGTTCAAATCAGACCCATTTCCAAGATTGGAGTGACGGCTTATAACAATTTCAGTTTAGACAAAATTATTCCGGTTTATGATGATTTTATCAAAGATTTTAAAGCACAAGCTGCCCGTTATCAAACAACGCTTTTAGCACCAGCAAGTAAAGATAATTTGGTGCAACGCGAAAGCGATAGTAGTTTGATTTTTAATTATACCTATTTTTATGTGTCTCCAACGCATTTTTGGCAAAAAGATTTTAACTGGAAACATCAAAGTTTTAGAGAATACACGCGTCAAATCAGGTGGGGTAAACAGCTGTTCTCCAACGTTTTTAAAAGTAAGAAGCAATTACAACATCTGTTGCGAGATCAAAACCTGAATTATGATGTAGATTTTTAATTAATTATGGGAAATATAGCAAAATTACTCATTTCAATAGGCGTCTTATTCATCATCATGGGCTTATTTACTTGGGTATTTGGCGGTTTGTTCTCTTGGTTTGGAAAATTGCCCGGCGATATCCGTATTCAAGGTGATAATTATTATTTTTATGCACCAATAACCAGTATGATTATAATCAGCTTGGTATTGAACTTGTTAATATATATTTTTTCGAAGTTATAATGTTTCGGTTGACTTCATAGAACACTATTTCTGACTGTTGCATCGGTTTTCTCCGGCTTCTAAATCTACTAAATCATGGTTTCCGACATCTCCGTAAATATTCAAATCCACAATTTGTTCATAATTAGGCGGTGTATCGGGCATATCGGTTAAAATTTCATTGATAAAAGTTGTTTCATCCAAATGGAGTAAAGACAAATGTTCTTTAAGATATTTTAAAGTCTCACCTATTAGGTTACCGTTAAATGACACAGGTTGGTGATAATGACCGGGTAAGACCAATGTATCTTCGGGTAAGTTTAAAACCTTTTGCAAAGACCGGTATAATTTAGCCGTTTTTTGACGGGTAACTTCATTGGTTGATTTTAAATCGGGACGCCCGACGCCATTTAAAAATAGTAAATCGCCGCTAAAAAATATTTTATTATTGAGTAAATACGAAAAACTTTCGTCGGTATGTCCGGGTGTATGAAGTGCTTTAAGTATTGCCTTACCAATAGTTATTTGGTCACCGTCACGAACCGGATTAAATTTGTATTTCAAAATATTTTGTTCCGGTATAAATAATTGTGCTCCGGTTTGTTCGGCAAGTTGCTTGCTGCGCGAAAAATGATCGGCATGAATGTGTGTATCTAATACATATTTGATTTGCGCTTGATTGTCGCTTGCCAAATCGATAAAAGTTTGCGGTTCTACCGCAGCATCAATGACAGCTGCTTCGCCATTGTTGATAATTAGATAAGACAAACAACCTTTTCCGGCACGACGAACTTGAACAATTTTAGTATCATTAACTTGCATTTCAGCTGTATTCCAAACCCGGGTCCAATGTTTAATACCACCTTCAAGCGAATAAGCTTCAATATCCAAATCACGCAACTGCTCCGTTGCTTTACGACTTAAAAAACCTTCTTGACAGACGACAATCACAGGTAAATCGGATGTGAAACCAATATCAATAAAAATATTGTCATCTGTTTCTTGTAAAGCGCTGTTAACCGGCAAAAGTTCACTGCCCGGAATATGCCATTGGTCAAAATTTTCTTGTGAACGAATATCAACAATCTTGACTGGAATTTTTTCTTGTAACAGTTTTTTTAGACTTTCAATAGAAATCGTATCTGTATCAAATAATGCCATAGTTTTATTTTATTAAAATTCTTTTGCAATTTGGTTATTCATTAACTCGTTGTATATCAACTTGTAAGCAAAATCTTTAAGCGCATCAACGTCTTCCAAAGTCAATTGGTCAGTTTGGATAACCGGTAAAATTTTGACCCGCAAACTTCCCGGACCACCTTTAAATAAATCATAAGGAAATTTACGTTTGTTATCAAAATATACCATCGGAATAATCGGTAATTGATGCTCTATTGCCATACGAAAAGCGCCGTTTTTAAAAGGTGCCAGCAATAATTTCGGGTCGGGTACACCACCTTCCGGATAAATAGCTATACTATTGCCTTTTTTGATAAAATCAACCACTTGTTCATAGACATCCTTTCGACTTTTGGGCGATTTTCTATCGACCATGATATTGGATTTTTTATACAAATATCCGAAAATAGGTAGTTTACTCAACTCAATTTTTCCTACAAATACAAAAGGTAGATAGATCACTTTAAGCAACACCATAATATCCATAACCGATGTGTGATTCCCTATAATGATATAAGATTTTTTAGGGTCAATATTGGCTTGATTGTCAAGTTTTACACGAAACCCCATCCAAAACAAAACCCACGAACCCCAAATGTGTTTGAGCCAAGTAAAAAGTTTTTGCATGTCAAAAGCAATAGCGATATAAATCAAGGGTGAAAAAATGATAATAGGAAGTCCGGCAATGATGACAAACCAACCTCGCCAGATTAATCTAAAAAAAAATTTCAGCCACTTCATATCACTCACAAAAGTAAGAAAAAAATCAATCTGGAATAATGTCCATATAGTGCTTGTAATATTGCATCATTTTTTGGTAGTCGGTATTTTTGACAAAATAATCAGGACGAAACAAAAAGTCTTCAACCGGTAAAATTTCATAATGACGCTTTCCGTTTTTTGAGTATTTATATACCCAAATCGGTATGATTTGATAACCTGATAATTTTAATATCTCGGTAGTTGGATTTTTTGAAAATGTCAATCCGAGAATTATACTGCCATCTCTAGGAAATTTACGTTGATTACTGATAAAATTACCTAAAGAATAAGCCGTTAAATGAATATTTTTATTAACATAATCATGTTCACGTTCAACATCTTGTATCACATGCGGGTGAGATCCTATTATCCAATTAACACCTTGCCGGTGTAAAAAATCCACTAATTTTTTTTGTGATTGATTCGGATGATTTCGATACTGCTCACCCCAATGCAAAAACACGATAATACCATCCGGTTGTTGTAGTCGTGCAACTTGTATGTCTTGTTTGATTGCCGTTGTATCAATCAAATTAACACGAGCCGGTGCCGGCACGGGAATACCATTGGTGCCATAAGAATAATTAAGTAAGGCTAATTTGATGTTGTTTTTTTTCAAAATTAAAGCCCTAAGTTTTTGTCGTTCGTTAGCATTCCTATAAGTACCGGTGTGAGATATTTGTAAAGAATCCAAAACATCCAAAGTTTTAACAATACCACGTAGTCCTTTGTCACAACTGTGATTGTTGGCGGTCATCAAAACATTGATGCCGGCATCTCTGCAAGCTCTTGCCAAAGCCGGCGGCGCACTAAATTGGGGATAGCCCGAATAAGGTTTGACGCCTAAGGTTGTCTCCAAATTACCGGCAACAAAATCTGCTTGTTGAAAAATATTTCTAACATATTTAAAATTTTCAGAATAATCATAAGATTGATTATCAGGATGATAAGCCGCTTTTAATTGCGGTCCGTGACTCATAATGTCACCGACAAACATAATGTGCAAACTGTCAACTGGTAATTGTTGTGCCGTTATAATGGGACTGTAAATAAACAAAAAAAATAGAATATTATAAATTTTAAACATAGTTCAAATAAAAATTAAAAATACAAAAATAATTGTTTCTTATGAAGCATTTTTTATCTTTGTCACAAATTGAAAAACAGATAACTTATGTGGAAAAAAGGTTTAGATCATTCCCAAAAGAAAAGTCATTATGTAGCTGTTGTCGGTGGTAGTGTTTCAGGTTCGGAAGCAGCTGCTATGCTTGCCGACAAGGGTGTGCGTGTCGTAGTTATTGACCAAAATGCCTTACCTTACGGAAAATTGGAAGACGGATTGCCAAAATGGCATCACAATTTACGAGATAAACAAGAACAAGAAATTGATAAAAAATTAGATCAACCCCGTATTCGTTTTATCCCGAATTTAAAAATTGGAAAGGATTTTAACTTTAAAGATTTGGTTGATTTAGGTTTTACGGCTGTCATTTTAGCCAATGGGGCTTGGAAAGACCGTCCGCTTCCCGTTCAAGGAATTGAAAGATTCAGAGATAAGGGTTTAATTTATCAAAATGATTTACTTAAATGGTATAATCATTATCATGAACCGGATTATAAAGGTAAACAATATGACATAAAAGACGGTGTGGTTGTTATTGGTGGTGGTTTGGCTTCATTGGATGTGATGAAAATAGTGATGATGGAATTGGTTGAAAAGGCTCTGAAAGCAAAACTTGGCAATGATATTGTCGTTGATCAATTTGAAATGGAAAAGAAAGGCTTGGATAAGTACCTAGAACAATTCGGTCTGAAATTTGAAGATTTAGGTATCAAAGGTGCTACTTTGGTTTACCGGCGTCAAGCCAAACACATGCCGTTAAAACAACCTCAAGGCGGCACGCAAGAAGCCAAAGAAAAAGCCCAAATCGTGTCGCAACGTATTTTAGACAACTATAAAAAGAAATTTCACTTTCATTTTATCCCTGAAGCTACACCGGTTGATTATATTGAAGAAGATGGTAAACTCAAAGGTTTAATTTTACAAAAGTTACGTACTTTAGACAATGGCAAATTAGAGCCTATTGAAGGTGAAACCTTTCCCATTTATACAGAACAAGTAATTTCATCTATAGGAAGTATTCCCGAACCGATAAATGGGATACCTTATGATGGTGATCGTATTAAAACCGAGGGTGATGATACGATATCTCGAGTAAGTGGTTATGACAATGTTTTTGCTATTGGAAATGCCGTTACCGGAAAAGGTAATATCAAAACAGCCAAGGAACACGGCTCAATGGTAACCCAAAAACTTTTAGATAACTATTTACAAAAAAACACCCAAGCTTTTGATATGGAATTAGAAGCTTATAACGAAGAAGTACGTAAGAAAACCGACGAAAAAATAGCAGAAATATTTAAACAGCTTTTTGATAAAGAAGTCCCTGATGATGTTACTGTTGATCATATCTGGGAAGTCAGCAAAGCTTATCAAGATCGGGTTGGATATAAAGATTATAAATCTTGGGTTGAAAGTCACAAACCCGTTCGGTATGAATATATTATCGCAAAAAAGAAAGCGGAGAAAGACAAATAATTAACATGCCTGAAAAGCCGGTGTTTTTATCATCGGCTTTTTTTAATGTTTTATTTATTTTCATAATTAAATGACAAAGTTTTCAACCAACTATCTATCTATGAAGTCAAAAAAATTAAAATAAAATCCGGTACTGCATCACCGGTAAAAATCCGGTTTGGTAAGTGTATTCTATTTCGTTTTTAAACTTGTTATAACGTTGCGAAAAGGTATTTTTCCTATTAAATAAATTGCGTAAATCCAATTGCCACTCTTGTGTAATATGCTTGCCACTGAGTTTGTATGATATTTTTAAATCCGTTCTAAAATAATCCGGCAATTTTTTTGCAAATGTTTGCGATTGGTCATAAACAGCTTCACCGGCTAATATAGATGCCTGTTTGTCGATAGGGGTAAAGCGTCGTCCTCCGGAATAATTCAGATTAATATCAAAATGCAATGCGCTTTTTGATGAAAAGCGAAACTCTTTTCCTGTTAATAAACTACTCATAAAATCACCGTTCCAAGCGGTACTGCGCCATTTTCCGTCGTAAGCTTTATATAGTGATTGATATATGCTACCGGTGAATAAAAAATAAAAACCTTTATCCAAAGTTTTTTCTAAAGTTACATCAACACCGTAGTTTTTGCCTTTACCGTCATTGTAGAGTCGTTCGAAAAACAATTGTGCGCCACCCGGGTCGGTATAACCGGAATTGATGATTGAATAAGTAGAATCATCTGTATGATAGACAGGTACATCAAACAAGTGTTGGTAATAAACTTCTGTTTTTAATTTTAATTTGTCAGCTATTTGTGTTTGAACTCCGGTAATAAAATGATGCGAACGTGTGGCTTTTAAATCGAGATTGGCATATTCAAAGTCATTAGTATCGATTTCATGTTTGGAGTAATATGCTAGTAATGAGTGAATATTACTATGTAGTCCGTATGCAAATGTTAGTTCCGTTTTACCGGTCAGTTTATATTTTAAGCCGAAACGCGGCTCCAAAATCGCTTGTTTGTTAACATTAAAATATTGTAATCGTAAACCGGTGTTGATACTGAATTTGTCAGAAAAACGGTGTTTCCAGTTGGCATAACTACCCCAAAGTACGGCATCGTTATTAACCGTGTTTTCGTAATCTATACTTTGAGTTTTGGTTACCATCAGCATATCCAGATTGATAAAATTCACCTCACTACCTACAGCGAATAAATTTTTGGCACTTTTCTTATATTTAAACTCTGATTTTATACCTGTATAATCTGTAATGATCTTGTCGTGATATAAATTATCATACCGATTGGTTTGAATGTTTAAGGTGTCAAATGTAACGCGTTGGTCAAGCCTACTAAATGAAATTGTCGTAAAAACACTTGTCTTTTTATTGAAAAAATATTTGTGATTTACTCCTGAAATAATCGTAAAATTATAAGTGCGCAAATCCGAATTTTCGTAATCTAAATATAAATTGTCGCCGCCTTCTTCAGATGTTTGAAAATGAATTTTGCTTTGTCCCGCGATCCCCCAAACTCTAAATTTTCCGGCTTTATGAGTCGGTATGTTGACCAAAAACGATCCGTCTTGATATTTGGGGACTGCTGTACCAGTACCTAAGTCCAAACCCATTTTGTCAAACAATTCTAAGGTGGAATAGCGGTAATTAACCAAAAACGATGATTTGTTTTTACGACTAATAGGACCTTCGGCACCTAATTCAGCACCGGCAAACCCGATTTGTCCGACATACTCATATTTATCTTTGTTACCGGTTCTGAATTGCAGATCAAAAGCGGCTGATGTTGTATTACCGAAATTGGCAGGAAAAGCACCTGACAAGAAATCGGATCTTCCCAGCGTATTTGTGTTAATCATACTTACCGGTCCGCCGGACGAACCGGCTGCTGAATAATGATTAGGATTGGGAATTGCGCTGCCTTCCATCATCCATAACAGCGAATTGGGATTATTTCCCCGAACCACAATGCTATTTTGACTATCATTATTAGAAGCTACGCCGGCATAGTTCATAGCCATACGTGATACATCGTTTAACGAACCGGCATACATATTGATTTGTTTGGCATCGAGTTCGTAATTAGAAGCAACTGCAAAAGCAGTGCGTTCGTTTTTCTTTTTAACTTTGATGACGACATCTTTCAGTTTGTTAACCTGCTCGGTCATATAAAAGTTGATAACCAACTCCTTACCGGCATCTAGTTCGATATTATCTCTACTTTGCGTATTGTATCCTGCATACCGCACTTCGATTCTGATTTTACCAATCGGCACGTTAGAAATTATATACTCACCGTTAAAATCAGTAGTGGTCCCAAATTTTTCTTCATTGGCAATAATTTGTACCTCAGCGCCCGGCAAGGGAAATTCTGATGCCTTATCAATGACGGTGCCTTTGACATTTTGTGTGATTTGTGCCTGTAACGGCAACCAAAATCCAATTAGTAATAGTAAAAATATGTTTCTTGATAATTTCATCTATTTATCCTTATATTTAAAAAAAATAATTTGGGATTTATATCGATTTAGGTTAGGTATATATAATACATCAAAGAATAATGTCACCCCTTCGAGCTTATTTAATAAACTCCGAAGGGGTGATATATTTATAGAAAATTTATGACGTTAAACCCTGTAGGGTGAAATTATATAAAAATATAATCGCCATGATTATATGATTTTTAAGCCTAATCTATTTTTTTCTACACAAAACAACATGGACCCATTTTTATTGTGTTCCATACTACCTTTCAATTATATCGAATAATTTTTATTAATCGAGTGTATATTTTATATTTTTCGCAATTTTACTGTAAAATGTCTAAGCACCGGCGCTTCATAAATAATTTCATAGCCCGTTCGTGCTTCGTTTCTTGTATGGTAAACATGCTCAATAACTGCAGCCGTATAATCCATATGGTTATTGGTATAGGTTCGACGTGGGATAGCTAATCGAACCAATTCTAAATCAGGATAACGATTTTCTCCGGTTTCGGGGTCTCTATCTGCAAGAATAGTCCCGATTTCAACTCCCCTGATGCCGCCTATTATATATAGTTCTATTGCCAGCGCTTGAGCACGGTATTGGTTTCGTGGTATGGTTGGGACAAATTTGTTGGCGTCTAAATAAATAGCATGTCCGCCTATAGGTTGCTGCACCGGCACATTGGCAGCCATTAATTTACGTCCGAGATATTGTACTTGTTCGACGCGACTTTCCAAATAATCAAATTCAGTAGCTTCATCCAACCCAATAGCCAATGCACCCATATCACGACCACTCATTCCACCGTAAGTGATAAATCCTTCAAAAAGAATAGCAAAAACAGTGGCTTTGTTGTACACATCCTCATTATTAGTTGCAATAAAACCTCCCATATTAACCAAACCGTCTTTTTTGGCACTCATGGTCATACCGTCACCGTAACTGAACATTTCACGTACAATCTCTTTAATGCTTTTATGTTTATAGGCATCTTCACGTTTTTTGATAAAATAAGCATTTTCGGCAAACCGAGCTGCATCAAAATATAAAGGAATATCATATCGGCGACAAAGTTCGGCGGTTTCTCTGATATTTTTCATTGAAACGGGTTGTCCCCCTGCAGTATTGCAGGTTATAGTCATTATGACCATAGGTATTTTTTCTTTAGGATAAGTTTTAAAAACTTTTTCAAGTTTGTTCAGATCAATATTACCTTTAAATGGATGAAATTTTGATGTGTCTGATGCATCATCAATTGTACAATCAATAGCTTTGGCTTTGCGAAACTCAATATGTCCTTTGGTCGTATCAAAATGAGAGTTTCCCGGAATGATATCTCCTTTATTGATCAGAGCCGAAAATAATACGTTTTCAGCAGCGCGCCCTTGATGAGTAGGAATCAAATATTGGTATCCGGTGATGCGTTGTACATTGGCTTTAAGCAATTCAAATGAACGTGATCCGGCATAAGCTTCATCACCTTTCATGATTTCCGCCCACTGGTTATCACTCATAGAACCGGTGCCACTGTCTGTCAATAAATCAATAAAGACCTGATTACTTTTAAGGTTAAATAAGTTGTAGTGGGCTTCTTGTATCCATTGTTTACGTTGTTCTATCGTCGATCGCTTAATGTTTTCAATACTTTTTATTTTAAAAGGCTCTGCATATGGAAAATTCATAATAATTAAAAGTTAAATGTTTATAATGTTAAATATCAATATATTGTATAATTTTACAAAATGAATATGCTGAACAAAACTATTTTTAATATAATTTTTTGTTATTCATTAATCATTTTCATCTTTCGTTTTTTGTCCTGTCATCATCAAATAGGATTTTAAGAAATCATCGATTTCACCGTTCATAACATTGTCAACTTGTGAAGTTTCATGTCCGGTTCTCACATCTTTAACTAATTTATATGGATGCATTACATAATTACGAATTTGTGACCCCCATTCTATTTTCTTTTTATTAGCTTCAATTTTATCACGCTCTTCCATTCTTTTTTGCATTTCTATTTCGTATAAGCGTGATTTGAGTAATTTCATAGCTTTCTCTTTATTTTCAAGCTGCGATCGGGTTTCTGAGTTTTCAATAATGATACCCGAAGGTTCATGTCGTAGGCGTACAGCCGTTTCAAGTTTGTTAACAGCTTGTCCTCCGGCACCACTTGCACGCATAGTTTCCCATTTAATGTCTGAAGGATTAATGTTTATTTCAATGGTATCATCAACAAGCGGATAGACATAAACCGATGCAAAAGATGTATGCCGCTTGGCATTGCTGTCAAAAGGAGAAATACGTACCAAACGATGGACACCATTTTCGCCTTTGAGATAACCGTAAGCATAATCTCCGTCTATTTCGATAGTAACGGTTTTAACTCCGGCTACATCACCGGCTTGGTAGTTGAGTTCTTTGGTTTTGTAACCGTTTTTTTGTGCCCACATCAAATACATTCGTAAGAGCATTTCAGCCCAATCGTTGCTTTCCGTTCCTCCTGCTCCGGCTGTTATTTGCAATACTGCATTTAATTGATCAGCTTCACCTGACAGCATATTTCTAAACTCAATATCCTCTATCAAATTTTTTGTTTGCTCAAATTGAGTATCGACATCTTCTTCGGTCGCATCTTTTTCTTTATAAAATTCATATAAAACCTGCAATTCATCTAAAAATTCTTTAGCTTTTTCATAATCAGATATCCATTTTTTTTTAGATTGAATGGATTTCATCACTTTTTGAGCCTCTTTTGTATCATTCCAAAAATCAGGATTACCGGTTTTTTCTTCTTCATTTTCTATTTCTATACGTTTCTTATCTATGTCAAAGATAGTGATTTAAGGCGGTTAGACGTTTTTCCAAATCTTTGAGTTGTTCCTGTGTGATCATAATTTTTTTACTTTTGACAAAAATAAGACAATAAATTTTTATTATTAAATTTTTATTTATAATTTGTGCGCCTCAAAATATAAAATTTATGAGTAAAAAAGTTAAAATTGATATGGAGTTTCCCATTCATGCATCCCCTGGTATGATTTATCAGTACCTGACAACACCTTCCGGATTAAGTGGCTGGTTTGCCGATGATGTTAATTCGCGTGGTAAATTTTACACATTTATATGGGATGGTGTTGAAGAAAAAGCAAAAATTGCCACTAAAAAAGACAATGAAAAGGTTAAATATAAATGGCTGGATGATGATGATAAGGAAACCGGAACATACATTGAATTCAAAATAATGGTAGATGAATTAACCAAAGACGTATCGCTTTTAGTAACTGATTTTTGTGATGAAGATGAAGTGGAAGAAACCCGATTGTTATGGGAAAATCAAATAGGTGATTTGAAGCATATAATCGGAGCAGTTTAATAATATTTTTGATGTTAATATTAAAAAGTTTAATAAGCTATTTGTACTTATTAAACTTTTTTTTTGAGAAAAACATTGTTTTTATATTAAACTTTCTACAAGTTTTGGAGTCAGATATTAAGTAAACAGACAACTTCGGATGAAACAGCCAAACCTTAAACATTTCAAATCTTTATCGATAGATGAGCAATTGAATTGGATTGTCAAACACTATACAAAAGATTTATACTGGGTCATTCGTCCAATAGTAAAAACACATGAAAATGCTGATGATGTTTTGCAAAACACATTTATCAAAATTTATAAGAATATATCGAAATTTCGTTACGATAGTACACTTTTTTCATGGTTGTACCGAATTGCAGTTAATGAATCATTAAGTTTTTTGCGTAAAAAAAAACAAAAACCCATTGAAGACAGTGATAGTTATTTGTTGAATTTATTAACACATGACCCTTTTTATGATGGTGATGATATCGCATTAAAATTAGAGAAAGCATTATTATCTTTGCCTCCAAAACAACAAGAAATTTTCCGATTAAAATATTTTAATAATATGAAGTTTAGCGAAATAGCCGAAATAACAGGGACTTCAATCGGAGGATTAAAAGCAAGTTATCATCTGGCTGTTAAAAAAATAAAAAAGCATTTAATTGAAAATTAAACCTTTTTAAATAAATACAGTCATATGTATATGAAACAATATGATAAGATAGAAAAAGAATTGTCTGCTTTGAAAAAGCATTATAAAGTGCCGGTTGATTATTTTGAAAATTTGTCTGTCAAAAAACAACCGATAAAAAAACATTTGTTATTAATCGATAAAAAATTATGGTTGATAGCAGCTATGTTGATTTTATTAATCGGTTTTGGTTATAAAATTTTTAACCTTTCTCATAGCAAAACAGTAAACAAGATGTTATCGACGAATAAAGTAACGCAAAACGATGACCTATTCAGTGATTTGTCCGATGAAGAAATTATCGATTATTTAGCAGATGAAGATTTATTTGACCAAGATTTACAATAATAATAAAAAACGATAAAATATGAAAAAAACAGTTTTTATGAGCTTGATAGCAATCTTTATGCTGTCAACAACCGCAATTGCACAATCCCCGGACTTTAAAATGAAGAAAGGATTTAGTAAGGAAAAACAAGAAAAGATCTTTAAAAAGAAACTAGAGTTCTTTAAGAAAAATCTTATTTTAACAAAAGATGAGAGTAAAAAATTTGAAGAAGCTTACAAACAGTATTCTAAAAAAAGAGTAGAAATAAAAAAAGCTTACAAAACCGATATAATTGATAAAGTTAAAGCCGGAAACCTTTCTGAACTCAATGAAAAAGAAAAACAAAAAATAATTCAACGTAAGTTAGAGTTGGACAAACGTTTGTATGAATTAAATGCTGATTTTAATAAACAACTAATTAACATTTTGCCATCAGAAAAAGTTATAAAATATTTTGAATTAGATCGCCGATTTAACAGGCAATTGATGAAACGGTTTAAAAAACAAAAACAAATGAATAGAAAGAGAAAAATTATGCAAAACAAAAACAAAGGTGTCAAAAATAAACAAAAACACGACCAAAGGCGAGCCATACAATCAAATAATTAATTTCCACTATTTAATCAAAATATTTCTTAGCCCTGCGTTTTGTGGGGCTTTTTTATAAATTTAGCTTAAGGCGTCTCTTTTTAGTTAAGCATCAGCATACTATCTGTTTTCTGTTTTTTATTATATTTCGATGCTTTTTAAAAGATAAATTCTCATCAAACGATAAGTTTTGGCTAATAGTAGTTTTGGATGAATTACTGTACCCAAACATCTCCTGTATTCAAAATTCGTAAAACTTGATAAGTTTATTTTAAAAAAATACTTTTTATTTGGCCCTATATCGATCTAGGTGGGTAATAAATATAATATCTCAAAAAATAATACCCTCGACAGTCTTCGGGGTTAAAGACTTTGTTTAATAGTTTTATTATAATAATGTCATCCCGACAACCGTCGGGATTATTTAAAAAAACC
>JALWLE010000135.1 GCA_026996605.1 Flavobacteriales bacterium | reverse complement strand
GGCACAACTTACCAGACTTGTCATCAATGTGGTGGTACCGGTAAAATAATGCGTGTTACCAATACAATTTTCGGCAGAATGCAAACTACAGCAACTTGTAATGTTTGTGGTGGAACCGGACAAATATTACAAAGTCGCGGACAAGGCTCTGATGCCAATGGTATGATACTGAAGGAAGATATTGTCAGTATAAAATTGCCGAAAGGCGTACGTAACGGCGTCCAATTAAGAGTAGGCGGAAAAGGCAATGAAGCGCCCGGCACTAACGGTATATCCGGTGATTTAATCGTGCAACTTGTAGAGCAAAGTGATGAGCAGTTCAAAAGAGAAGGTAATAATCTGCATTATGATTTATATGTCAGTATTCCGGAAGCAGTTTTGGGAACCGATAAAATCATTAAAACACCTTCGGGCAAAATCAAATTACACTTAGAACCCGGGACGCAATCCGGAAAAATATTGCGCTTGAAAAACAAAGGCGTTCCCGACCTTGACGGTTACGGCGTGGGTGATTTATTGATAAATGTAAATGTCTGGGTTCCTAAAAAATTGGATAAAGAACAAAAAGAATTTTTTAAAAAGCACTTTGAAGATCCCAATTTCCAACCCAACCCCGGGAAATCGGAAAAATCATTTTTTGAAAAAATTCACGATTTATTTTCATAAACTTGTGACCTGTTAGATTTCAAACTTAACAGTTTTTTGTTGTAAGTTTCTTTAAAGTAACACCTATGCTTATTAAATAAAACTATGCTTATTAAATAATTTTTAAATTTACCGGTATTTTAAAAATGCACTAAATACTGTATTTAAAAATATAAAAGTGTGAATAATATGACCATATTAAAAAAATAATGTATTTTTGTAATGAAGTCCAAACTTTATGGAAACAAAAAATACAGATAAGAATCCTGAAAAATACATCACTCAAAAAAAGGAAAAGATTGTCAAAAAAGAATTTAAAGAATTTTGGCAATTTGCCATAGATTTTATTAAAGGGCTTTTTAATATTCGTAAATCTACCGATAAAGACTTTACCCGCAAAACCATCCTGGAAAACATTCCCTTTCGAGGGCATACGGCTTGGCTATTGATTTTTTCGGTAATGATAGCATCCGTCGGCTTAAATGCTAATTCGACACCGGTCGTTATCGGGGCTATGTTGATTTCACCATTGATGGGTCCGATTATGGGTGCGGGTTTTGCTATTGGTACCAACGATATCGATACTTTTAAGAAGTCAAGTATCAACTTTTTAGTCATGGTAACATTGAGTATTTTGACTTCTTTCATTTATTTCAAAATTTCCCCGTTGGCTTATGAATCCAGTGAGTTATTAGCACGTACATCACCAACTTTTTTTGATGTTATGATTGCCTTTTTTGGCGGCTTAGCAGGTATCATTGCACTGACCAAAAAAGGTTTTTTTAATGTCATTAGCGGCGTCGCTATTGCAACGGCTTTGATGCCACCCTTGTGTACTGCCGGCTTTGGTCTGGCAACCGGAAATATGCACTTTTTTTCCGGTGCCATGTACTTGCTGCTGATTAATTCATTCTTTATAGCGCTAGCAACCTTTCTGATTATCAAATATTTACATTTTCCTGTAGCGCACTATCTCAATTCAGTCAAAAGACGTCGTATCAGTCGTGTCATATATATTTTGGCAATTTTGGTGATGATTCCCAGCATAATGTCATTCGTTAAAATGTATAACGAAGAAATTTTTAAACGTGCGGCTGAAGCTTTTGTTGAAAAAAATATAAAATATGAAGGCGCACAAATCATTAAAAACAAGATTGATCCAAATCAAAAAGAAATAGTCATATATTTGATGGGTGAAATAGTACCGCAAGAAATCATAGATACATGGCAAAAACGCTTACAAAATAATCCGGATTTTAAAGATGCGGTTTTAAAAATATACCAATCTACAGATAATACACAAGAAATAGAACAAAATTTATCAGAAAAACTCAAGCAGCAGATTTTAGATAAGTTGTTTAAAGAAAATAAAGAAACTATTAAAAATAAAGATTTGCAAATCAAACGTTTAACGGATGAAATTATCAAACTTAAGCAACAAAAAGAACAAAATAAGTTGCCTTTTGTACAATTTTCAAAAGAAGTAAAAACCATTTTTCCGGGTATTAAAGAATTAGCTGCCGGAAGAATCATTGATACAGATTTTAAGCAAAAGGATACTTTACCGGTATTTTTAATCAAGTGGGATAACCGTTTACCACGATACAAACAACGCCGTTTAGAAAAAACTTTTTATAAATGGACTAAGGAACGCTTAAAATTAGATACGCTAAAATTGGTAAGAATGCCGTAAATGGGATATGATAATATGTACCGTAATTTTTTTTTACATAGTAGGTTTTAACCTGCTAGGTCTATTCAAATTATTACCAATCAACATCTTGATTATAAAGTTGCATAAGGATTTTGTGTAATTTATTCGATATAGAAGGATTATTTTGTTAATTAATTTTGCAAGGTTTATATTGCTAATTTCTATAATTTGAAAAAATCTTATATTTGCCTAAATTTCTTTTAAACTATAAATCACTGATAAACCATAAATCATAATGAAAAAAATCCTAATTATTGAAGATGAAGTAGCCATTAGACGTGTATTAAAACGTATTTTGGAACAAATGGATAAAACTTATGTCATTGATGAAGCCGGAGACGGCGCAGAAGGATTGGATAAAATCAAACAAAATGATTATGATTTGGTTTTGTGTGACATCAAAATGCCCAAAAAAGATGGTATTGAAGTTTTGGAAGCAAGTAAAAAAATAAAACCTGAGACAACTTTTGTCATGATTTCCGGACACGGTGATGTTGATACTGCAGTAGGTAGTATGCGGCTTGGGGCTTTTGATTATATTTCCAAACCACCGGATTTAAATCGTTTGATGACTTCAGTCAAAAATGCTTTGGAACACAAGGAATTGGTAGTTGAAAATAAGCAACTGAAAAAACGGGTCAGCAAAAAATACGAAATGATCGGCAATTCCGAAAAAATGCAACAGATTAAAGCGGTTATCGATAAAGTTGCCCCGACAGATGCGCGTGTATTGATTACCGGTAGCAACGGAAGCGGTAAAGAATTGGTAGCACATTGGATACACCAAAAAAGTAAACGCAGTAAAGGACCTATGGTTGAAGTGAATTGTGCAGCAATTCCATCCGAATTGATTGAAAGTGTTTTGTTTGGTCATGTGAAAGGTTCGTTTACAGGGGCTTATAAGGATAAGAAAGGAAAATTTGAACAAGCGAACGGCGGTACCTTATTTCTAGATGAAGTAGGGGATATGAGCCTATCGGCACAGGCAAAAGTTTTGCGTGCTCTACAAGAAAGTCGCATCAATCGCGTTGGTAGTGATAAAGATATCAAGGTAGATGTACGGGTTATCGCGGCTACCAATAAAAATTTAAAAAAAGAAATTGCCGAAGGGCGTTTTCGTGAAGATTTATATCATCGATTAGCGGTTATTCTAATAGAAGTGCCGTCATTGAACGAACGTAGAGAAGATATACCGCTATTGATTGAACATTTTACTAAAAAAATTGCTACGGAACAAAACATGCCGGTTAAGAAATTTACCGATAAAGCCATTAAAATGCTTCAAGATTATGATTGGACGGGTAATATTAGAGAATTACGCAATGTGGTAGAACGCTTGATCATTTTAGGCGGAGAAGAAATCACCGATAAAGATGTCAAAATGTTTGCAAGCAAGTAGAAATGCAGAGCATGCTACGTTTATATTTAAAGCCTACAATATCTTACGTTACTTGCTGTGTCGTAAATTATTTACGCATTTTATAATGATTAAGAATTAATTTTTCAAAAAATCGTCCGGGTAAAACACAAAGTAAATAGGGGGTAAGTCGCTGCATAAACAATCCAATGTTATATCGTAATTTGGGATGTTTTAAGTTCAATATTTTCGTAATTTTTTGACCTAAAACATCCGGTTTTAAGCCGCTTTCTACTTCATCGTCAATCATTTTTAAGATGCGTTTGTAGTCTGTATAATAAGGCGAATCATCTCGAGCTTCGGTATATAAACGTCCGGCAGCAATATTGGTTTGGAAATCGCCGGGGGCGATATCTAATACTTTGATATTGAATTGTTGAACTTCACTGCTTAAAGCTTCACTCATACGCATAACCGCTGATTTGGTAGCCGAATAATAACCTCTGAAAGGTAAACCCGTATAGCCGGCAATACTGCTGATATTGATAATAGTTCCGGACTGTTGCTGACGCATAATCGGTAAAACTTTTTGAATCATCCGGACCGTACCGAAAAAATTAACTTCAAAAACTTTTTTAAGGTCATCAATAGCCGTTTCTTCTACACTACCGGTTATACCTATCCCGGCATTGTTTATTAAAATATCTATCCGGTTTTCTTTATACATAACAATGTTTATCGCTTGCTCAATAGAAATTTTATCAGACAAGTCCATTGGTACCCAAATATAGTATTGAGAAGTTTGCTTTTTTCGTGATGTACCGTAAACCTTATAATTATTTTGTGATAAATGCTTTGCGATTGCAGTTCCCAGTCCACCGGAAGCACCGGTTAAAAGAACAACTTTAGGCGTTTGATTCATTTGTAGAAAAGATTTTGATAAATATCGGTTAAAAATACGATAATTTCTAATGGCAAGCAATAAAAAATGGCAAGCTACCTACATCGCACCGCTACGACCTTCTACCCTTGCTGCATTCCTGCCCTGGGGGATTCAAAGGGAGCTGGTCGTGTAGGACTTGCCGGTGCAAATATAAACATTATTAAATTATCTATGCAAGTTTTTTTTATGAAAAATTCTAAAAAAATAGAGTGTAATCCTATTTTATTGACTTTCCGTTAGTTGTGAAAACATTGTATTAAAATAAAATAAACATTTAATTTATGTTCCTTAAAATATCAAATAAACATTTAACCAGATAACCAAATCAACGGCAATTTACATATTCCGACGATACTGTCCGCCTACTAAAAACAAAGCATCGGTTAGTTGTCCCAATGAACTGACTTTTGCAGCTTCCATTAGTTCGGAAAAAATATTTTGATTATTGATGGCAGCTTCCTGTACTTTACGTAAGCGCTTGGGCGCTTCATCTTCATAGGTTTTATACAAATTCCTAACCGTTTTGATTTGCTGCTGTTTTTCAGCTTCAGTGGCTCGTATAACTTCCCCCGGAATCTGTGTTTTGCTACCGTCTTTTCCTAAAAATGTATTGACCCCGATAATGGGTAGTTTGCCGGTATGTTTTAAAGTTTCATAATACAAACTTTCTTCTTGTATTTTACTACGCTGGTACATGGTTTCCATAGCACCCAATACACCACCGCGTTCTGTCAAACGGTCAAATTCGGCATAGATAGCTTCTTCGACCAAGTCGGTTAACTCCTCGATGATAAAACTACCTTGAATCGGGTTCTCATTTTTTGCCAATCCTAGTTCTTTATTGATAATCAACTGAATAGCCATGGCACGACGCACACTTTCTTCCGTGGGTGTGGTAATGGCTTCATCATAAGCATTGGTATGCAATGAGTTGGTATTATCATAAATGGCATACAATGCTTGCAGAGTAGTGCGAATATCGTTAAAATCAATTTCTTGGGCATGCAAACTGCGTCCACTGGTTTGAATATGGTATTTGAGCATTTGCGAACGGGCATTGGCACCGTATTTTTCTTTCATGGCTTTTGCCCAAATACGTCTGGCAACACGCCCTATAACCGAATATTCGGCATCCATCCCGTTAGAAAAGAAAAAGGATAGATTGGGAGCAAACTTGTTGATGTCCATACCGCGCGATAAGTAGTATTCGACATACGTAAATCCGTTTGCCAGGGTAAAAGCCAACTGCGTTATCGGGTTAGCGCCCGCTTCGGCGATATGATAACCGGAGATGGAAACCGAATAAAAATTACGGATCTTGTTCTCGATAAAATATTCTTGAATATCACCCATTAAGCGTAAAGAAAACTCTGTCGAAAAAATGCAGGTATTTTGCGCTTGGTCCTCTTTTAAAATATCAGCTTGGATGGTGCCACGTACTTTGGCAATGGTGTCATATTTGATTTTATCATAAGTTTCCTTATCGAGAATTTCATCACCGGTTACGCCTAGCATCAACAAGCCTAAACCGTCATTACCTTCAGGCAAATCACCATGATACTTGGGGCGTTCCAAACCGCGGTCATCATATTTCTCTTTAAGTTTTGCTTCAACTAAATGTGTTAAATTGTTCTCTTTCAGGTATTTTTCAACATTTTGATCAATAGCAGCATTCATAAAAAATGACAGCATCATCGGCGCAGGTCCATTTATTGTCATGGAAACGGATGTTTTCGGGTCGGAAAGATCAAAACCGGAATAGAGTTTTTTGGCATCGTCCAAGCAACAGATTGAAACACCGGAATTGCCGATTTTTCCATAAATATCAGGTCTCTCGTCGGGATCGTTACCATAGAGCGTGACGCTGTCAAAAGCGGTAGAAAGTCGTTTGGCAGGCATACCCAAACTGACGTAATGAAAACGGCGGTTGGTTCGTTCGGGGGTACCTTCTCCGGCAAACATCCGGGTCGGGTCTTCGCCCGTGCGTTTAAATGGATAAATACCTGCGGCATACGGATATTCGCCCGGCACGTTTTCTTTGAGTTGCCATTTGAGCAAGTCACCCCATGCTTCATATTTTGGTAAGGAAACTTTTGGTATTTTTAAGTGTGATAAGGTTTCTGTGTGTGTTTGAATTTTTATTTCTTTGTCTCTGACTTTGAAAGTATAAATGTCATCTTTGTATTTTTGAACTTTGGCAGGCCAATCCAAGATCTTTTGCCAATTTTCAGGGTGTAAATTCATTTTAATACGGTCAAATTCTTTCAAAAGTAATGAAATGGTTTGCCGTTTCTCATCATTTTGACAAATATTAAGAATGTCGTCATCAATGCCGTATTTGTTGAGAGCCGGTGTAGTTGATAATGCTTCAATGGTTTTATAAATACTGTATAATTGTTGGGCTATACCGGCTTGCTTATCCGCCCATTCATGATATTTACGATTGGTTTCAACGATTTCCGACAAGTAGCGCACGCGTTGAGGGGGAATAATAAATTGTTTATCGAGATTTTCGTCTTTGGCTTCAAATGATGAGTCAAATCCGGCGCCGGTTTTTTCATTAATTAAATCAATGAGCGCTTTATACAACTTATTGACGCCCGGGTCGTTAAATTGAGATGCAATGGTACCGTATGCCGGCATCTCATCGGTGTCTTTATCCCAAAGATTGTGATTACGTTGGTATTGCTTTTTGACATCACGTAAGGCATCAAGTGCACCGCGTTTATCAAATTTGTTTAAAGCGATGATATCGGCATAATCAAGCATATCTATTTTTTCGAGCTGCGTTGCCGCCCCGTATTCGGGTGTCATCACATACATATTGACATCGGCAAAATCAACAATTTGGGTGTCCGATTGTCCAATACCGGAAGTTTCTAATATGATTAAATCAAAATCGGAATTTTTAACGATATCCAAAGCATCTTGCACCGATGGCGATAGTGATACGTTGCTGGCACGTGTAGCCATAGAACGCATATACACGCGCGGATTGTTTATAGCATTCATCCGGATACGATCCCCTAGCAGAGCACCACCGGTACGTTTTTTAGTAGGATCCACCGAGATAATAGCGAGTTTTTTATCGGGAAATTCGTTGAGAAAACGTCTAACCAGTTCATCTACTAATGAAGATTTTCCCGCACCTCCCGTTCCGGTAATTCCCAGAATGGGAACTTTGTTATCTTGTGCCTTTTTTCTGATTTTTTCTAATAAATCTTGATGTAAATCCGGAAAATTTTCAGCAGCCGAGATGGTTTCGGCTATTTTTTTGTCATTTTTTTCTTTAATATCTTCGGGGCTGTTAACACTGATGTCTTTTCCGGTTGGAAAATCGGCATTTTTTACCAAATGATTAATCATGCCTTGTAAACCCATTTGTCTGCCATCGTCGGGCGAATAGATTTTGGTGATACCGTAAGCTTCCAGTTCTTTAATTTCTTCAGGCAGGATAGTACCACCGCCGCCGGCAAATATTTTGATATGACCGGCACCATGTTCACTGAGCAAGTCATACATATACTTAAGGTATTCGGTGTGTCCGCCTTGGTAAGATGTAATGGCAATACCGTTGGCATCTTCTTGAATCGCAGTATTGACAATTTCATCGACACTCCGATTGTGACCTAAATGAATGACTTCGGCACCGGTTCGTTGGATAATACGGCGCATGATATTGATAGCGGCATCGTGTCCGTCAAATAACGAAGCAGCCGTTACGATTCGTACTTTATTTTTAGGTTGATAAGGGGCATTATCTATTTGCATTGATTCAAAATTTTGTGGTTCGCTAATTTACAAAAAAAGACTGATAAGTTGAAAGTCGAAAGTCTTAAAGTGAAAACTGAAAAGTTTTAAATTTCTAAATAAAGTTAAAATTACGTCTTGATGTATCCCGATTTTAATGACTTGTCCTCATGTCTTCAAATTGAATGCAGTAATATGCTTTACATCAATGCATCATTATCAATGAATTAAGTATTCTACGAAATTCAAATAAATCCTCATATCCTCAAATAAAAGTAAACCTGATAATCGGCTTTGAAACAGCATATATTCTAATTTTTCAATTTGATTTGGAAGCTTTAGCAGTATTTCCAAAAGCACCCATATTTATTCTGTTGCCGTTTGGTGCCGGTTCATTTGTAAAGTCAGATGTGGGATCGCCTGCATCTATGCAAGGACTTGTGTCGGTATCATTTACCCATTGGTTACCGTCCCAACGACCGGTTTGTGATTTTAAATGGTAAATTTGCCAAACTTCATAAGCCCCTAAATCGGTTCTACAAACAGGATTTTCACTATTTTCCATGCCATCGGCATTTTCCCATATCGGGCTGAAAATATGATAACTTGTAGCATTGTAATATCTACCATGTAATTCATATTCACAAGCAAGTAACGGATCATTATAAATATCGGTTGTTGAAGTAACATTGTGATAATTTCCGATAATATTTCCGTTGATACAATTATAATCTGAAACAAATGTATGTATAACAGATTGCTTGTTATCTATGCCGTAAGTAGCATTTTTGACAATAATGTTATTTTTAACATAGGTGGTAAATCCTGATAATGCCGTGTTAACAGGATCGCCTTGATAAAAAGTAATACCTGCATCTGTTGCGCTAATTTCAATAAGATTATTTTCAATACGTGTGTTATTAAAACCGTAAATACCTATACCGGCTAAGTTGTATTGAGAGATAACATTATGATGAATATAAACACCGGTATGTGTATTTAATGTACCTGCACCCCCTCTTGTCAATTGTTCTAACCATATACCATGCCAATTTTGATTGCCATAAAAGAAATTATAGTTAATTTCAATATCGTCAACAGGTACATTGCCGTAATTCATAACGTGTACTCCAGCCGAACCGGACATTTGTCTATCAGGTGCATTACCGACAATATTGTGGTAGATTTTCACCTTATTACAATTTTGAATTCTGATAGCGGCATCCGTTCGGGTATTCGTAATAATGTTATCATAAATTT
>JALWLE010000134.1 GCA_026996605.1 Flavobacteriales bacterium | reverse complement strand
AAAATGATAATCACTTGGAAAAAATAAAGGAAATTCTAAACGGGAATACCAAATTTTTAGGCAAAGCCAAAGGAGCTGAATTTGGCGGTAAAGTTTTATTCAAATATTCAACAAAGATAGAAGATGTTACGATTGACAAAACAACCGGTACCATACTCTACGCTGACAGCAATTTATGTTTTCTTAATGAATTCGGTGAATTTACCGCCCGCCCTACTGCCGAACAATTAACCGGAATCTCTAATGCCAAAATTGATTGGGAAAAATCCCGCTTGCGGTTCCGCCGTTATATGCCGTATAACCAACACCGGCAAAATTGGGATGCCGAACGTTTGATTATTGAAAAAGGTTCAGTTTTCTATTTCAATGAAGAAGTTCAATTTGATGAAGATTTCTTAAAAAAAGGCATCGGTTGTTTTGTAACCGAAGGTTACGGTAGGGTGTTGATAAATCCGGATTTCTTGCCGGAAAATGATGCGGAAAGCAAAAATGGAAAAGAAATTGCTATTTTCAAAGAAAAAGAAGAAGAAACAACTTCAAATAATTCTGAAAACAACAAGCCGGAAAACAAAGAATATGAAGAAACAAAAAACGAACTATTAGTTAGTTTAATTCATCACAAAGAAGAAGAAAATCTATCCCGACAAATTCAAGAAAAAGTAAATGAATATGTCGAAAATAATTCTTTTTCAAAAAGTATCACCGCTTCGCAATGGAGTCGTGTGTATAATGCCACTAAAATGATAACAGATGACAATTCATTGACAAATATTTTGGAATATATTCAAAAAAGTAAATCCAAAGAGATTTGGAAAGAAAATGATAAGCAATTACTCAAAGATTTTTTAAACGATAAAGAAGTTAAAAAAAACAAAGTTTTTGCATTAAAACTATTAGCCAAAAAAATGCGATTAGAAACTAAAAATAAATAGTGAGATGAAATTTCCATACAGATATATAGCCAGAATCATCGTTGAAGCCAAAACACCTTTGGCTATCGGTAGCGATGACGTAAAAGAAGACCAGGACAGTCCCGTTACCAAAGATTTTAACGGACTGCCGTATATTCCCGGAACTGCTATTGCCGGATGGTTACGTACTAAATTAAAAAATTTAGATAAGCTTTTTGGAGAAAAACCTGACAGCGATAATGACCAGCCAGAAGGCTCAAACATTATCACAAGCGATGCCTATTTGCTTGATGATACTTACAAAGTCCACCAACAAGTTGAGTTATTAGATGATGACTATTTTAACAAATTCAGAAATTTACCCATTCGTCAACATGTAGCCATTAACCATTTGGGAGCGGCAGAAAACGGTGCCTTATTTGACCGTGAAATTGTCTATAAAGGCAGCAGATTTAAGTTTGAAATTGCGTTGGAATTAGAAAAAGAAAATAATGATGCTTGGCAACAAATACTCAATGCTTTTTACACCGATGATTTTTATATCGGTGGCGGACAGTTTGACGGCTTTGGCGAATTGGAATTGGTTGAGATAAAGGAAGCTAAATTTGATTTAGAAAGTGATTTGGAAAAATATCTTGAAATAGATGTGGATATGAATAAGGATAAGGAAATTTTTGTTACCATATTTCCAGAAGAAGAGCAAACAAAAAATATTGAAAAGAAAACAAAATATTACGATGAAACAACCTACACTCTAACCGGCGAAAATTCCTTCCACCATTTCGGTGCGGGATACGGAGATATAGATGTTGATCAAGTTAACTATAAAGAAGAAGTGATAATATGGAATAATAATGTACCAAATTTTGTAGAAAAATATGTGATTCCCGCTACAAGTATCAAAGGCGTATTGGCGCATAGAGTTGCTTATTATTACAATGTTGAAAAGGGAAATTTTGTTGAAGATTTAATCGGCGATATCAAAGAAAACACGGAAAAGCAATTACAACAAAAATATGATGTCAGACACATACAACCGGCGGATACAATTGAAGCATTGCAACAACAAAAAGATGAATTGGAAAAGGTATTAGCTGGACTGGAAAAGGAAACTTTTAAACCCGAAAACCTTTTTGATGATGTCATCGGTAAAAACAATCCGGGCGTTGTAGAACTATTTGGCAGGGCAAAAGACAGCAACAAACAAACCGGGCAAACCGGCAAAATCATTATCAAAGATATTTACCTTGACGGTAATTTAAAAGAACACATTTTTTACCACAACAAAATTGACCGTTTTACCGGTGGCACCGTTGACAGTGCCTTATACAGCGAAAAGGTTTTGCACATTCCTGAAGCAAAGTTGTGTATAAAAGTAAAGAAAGATATGCAAAACGACAGTTTGAATAAAGCCCTTGCCGAACTGACACAAGGCAAACTGCCCGTAGGTGGTTTGGTCAATAAAGGACACGGTATGTTTAACTTAAAAACAAAAGAAAATGACAACAACTGAAATAAAAAATAAAGTAAGCAATATGCAAGAACTTAAAGACCTGCTTAAAGATAAGCAAGTAAGCGGCTATATTTGGATGGTTGAAGAAAAAGAACCTTATGTTTATAACAATAAAATAGTAGTTTTTGACAATCTCAACACTACCGGAAACCCGTATAACAAAATACAGGAAGCATACTTAACAGATAACGAACACAGCATTCATATCAAAAATATTGACGGTGAAGAAAAAGTGTTTGCGTTTGCTTGTAGTGACTTTGAAAGTGATAAAGTAAATTATAAGATTGATAAAGTAAAAGCTTACCCTTCACATATTAATAATTTGAGAAATTCAGGTTATAACGGTATTAAAAATTTACATTTCAAACAAGTCTATCAATTGAGAGATAATGAGATAAGCAAAGGGTTCCAAACTTGGCAACCCGTAGTAAAATTATTTACAGGATTAACTTTAAAAAAGAATTAATTATGCCACAAGTATCAGCACCTTATAATTTTGTCCCCCTTAACGAAAAAGTATTTTTTCCCCCTTGGGCGGACTTGGTTAGTCACGATGTTCCGTTTAAAAAAGGATTAAGCGGACAAATAAAACTGGAAATCACGGCGGAAAGCCCCATTTTTATCAGAAAACCTTATGAAAAAGGCGATGCCTATTATACAAATGCCAAAGGTGATAAAATTTCCAAAGAGTTTTGTCATATCAAAGATGAACAAGGTAATAAGCGGTATTATATACCGGGGAGTTCTATCCGGAATATGTTACGTTCCGTAGTGGAGATTATGGGTTTTGGGAAGATGAAATTCATTAGTGAATCGTTAAGTGAGAATAAAGCTTATCGTGATATGGCAAACAGGACATTATATGATGTTGCCGGGTCACGTGACATCAGGATGGGATGGCTCATTAATGAAAATAATACTTTGGTTATTAAAGATGCAGGTGTATTAGGTAATTTAAGAAATAGAAGAAATAATAATACAAAAAATAGACCGAAAAATTACAATTACCGTGATCTAGAATATTTTGGCAGAATTTATAGAAATAATTACAATATTTTAATTAATCCAAATACAACTTTGAGAGAAAAATATGATATTTACAATAAGTATTCTAATAAACGCTCTGCAACAAATTTTATTGAAACCGATAGAAAAACATTAGTTTTAACCGGAAATATAAACGGCAAAAGAAATGAGTTTATTTTTACAACACCTGACTATTGCAACAACTCTTATTCTGTAAGTAAAAATGCTTGGAACGAATTTTTAATTACCAATAAAGATAGTGATAATTGGAGTTTTTGGAAACCGTTATTTAACGCAGGCAAACCCGTTCCGGTTTTTTATCGTTTAAATAATGGTAATTCAACCGTTAAAGATTTTGGCTTAGTAGTTTTATATAAAAAAATATATGAAAATAGTGTAAAAGAACTTATTAAAAAACAACAACCGGAATGCGACGACCCGAAACTCGATTTGGCAGAAACCATATTTGGCGATGTGGATTATAAAAAGATAAAAGGAAGAGTACACGTATCACACGCATTTTCAAACAATGCCAATGTAGAAAATGAATTTACGCTTATTTTGGGAGAACCGAAAGAAACATATTATCCTTTTTATATTGAACAAGAAGGTTTAAATCATCAATATCAGGTAAATACTTATAAAACTTTCAACGACGGGAACATAGCAGGACGAAAAAGGTATCCTGTTCAGCATATTTTTAGACCAAGCGATATTGAACCCGAAAGAGAAGACAACCAGCAAAATGATCAAGGAAATGTTTCTACTAGCTTTTTATCATTAAGTAGAGAGACAAAATTCACCACGACAATCAATTATCATAATCTGTTGCCGGAAGAACTCGGTGCTTTGTTATCTGCAATGACTTTTCATAACAATCAAAATTTACGTCATAATATCGGACTTGCAAAAGCTTATGGTTTTGGAAAAATAAATATTACAATTAAAAATATAGAAGTGAATGATATTAACAGGTATCTATGTTCCTTTGAAAAAAAGATGAATTCATTTACAACAAATAACAATTTAGGTGAATGGATACAAACCAAACAAATAAAAGAACTTTTTGCTATGGCTTTACCGTTTCAAGGACAAAATAGGCGTAAATTAAAATATATGAAACTTTCTGATTTTTACAGATTAAAAACGCAAAAAAAAGCATTACCTGTTTATTCAAGATTTATGAATATTCCTAACAATTTATTACAATTTAATTCAAAAATAAATGGTCAAGTCAATTGTATTGATTCTTATCAGGAAATTATAAAAAATGTAAAAAATAAATTATCAAATATTAAATCAAAAATTCAGCAATCATGAACACCTTAAAAGAAAATTTTATATCGATTATTTCAATTGTAACATTCTTTTTAGCCGTTTTGTTTATTGTTTTAATTGTAAAAGACTTGAACAAAATAAAAAAAATGCAGAAATCGGAGACAGAACTAAAAGTAAAGCTCGACAGTTTAAATGCGAAAATGGATTATGCTTATAAACATGCTACCGATTCCATTGAAAAAACAGGTTTATTGACTATTCAAGAGAATGCTTTTGACACCAAAAAAGAAGTGGATGATTTCAAACATGAAAAAGAAGAAGAAATCAAAGAACTCTATATGCACCAAATGAAATATTGGGCATATTTGATTGCACTATTCACTTCACTTATTGTTTTTACGGGTATTAAATGGAATTACCACGAATATATCAAGAAAAAACTGGCAACTTTGTTTGAAGATAAAAAAACGGATATTGAGAAAATGGTTGAAAACAAATCTTGGGAATTTAATCTTATTAATAATGCCCACATAATGGTTGCCGACCCTAACACAAATGATAATAATCCTTATCTAAACAAAGTCTTAAAATGGTTTGGTCCGGAAGGTAAAGGAAATAAAGATTCTATAAAAAAATTAAATAATATAGATTTTTCAAAACCTGATGAATGGCTAAACCAAGTGACACCGCTAAATAACAAACTTAATATTTTGTTATTGGATAATTCAGATGGAAACTGGAATTTATCCGTTAAGAACAATCCTAATTTTGAAACTAATATTAGCAATGCCATTAAAATAGCAGCAAAAATTAATAACAATGTTTTTTTAGTTTATTTTGGCCCACGTGATAAGGGTAACTTCCCCACATCAATCAGCAATTATAAAGATCTTGCTGATGGTAATAACACAACTATTGATGAAAATAAAGCAAAAGATATCGTCAACCGCATTTCATTTGCCAATGCACCAAGTAAACTTTATGTAACATTGGTTGAAACCCTAAAATATATGGATATATTGGGTTACCCAAAAAATAGCAAACTATGAATACCACCAAAACCAAAATCCACCAAATCACCCTATTATATGCAACTGATTTACAAACACAACTCCACCAAAAGCTGATACTTTAATACGTATGAAACTCACCCGCTACAAGATTACTTATACCGCCCAAACAAATGCCGTATTACCCGGACAGCTCGGAAGTATGATACGGGGTGTTTTTGGTGAAACCTTAATGCGATATCATCAAGATTTGTATCAAAAATTTTTTCATCCAGAAATTAAACTTGATGAAATTATCAAAAAACATACCGGAAACGATTTGCCGGCGCCCTTCATCATATATCCCGTCAAACGCTACGATTTTGTCCGGCAAAACCAAGAAATTACATTTATTTTTACTTTGATTGGGAAATACAGACAATACGAAAATCAGATTTATAACATATTTAAAAAAATCCAAAATACCGGACTCAATCATGGCACGTTACCGGTTACAAATATGCAATGCGAACCCATGATTCACAACCACAAAAAAATAATTGACTTCTACGATTTGAAGCCGCCCCAGAAAAAAATCAGCCGTATAACTTTACAATTTAAAACACCGGTATCGCTCAACAGCAAAAAACAATTAATTACAGATTTTGATTTTCAACGCTTATTCGGTTACGTTTACAGGCGTTTGTTTATCCTTGATTATTTATATGACAGCCGCAGTATCCCCGAAAACTATCCTTTTGATCTCAATAAATTCAATATCGTTCCGGTTAACATACAACTAGCACGTCAAAGCATATTCCGCTCACCCACCCGTAGCGAAAAATATCCCATGACCGGTTGGAAAGGAAACATCTCATATGCCGGACAGCTCAATGCGGTTGTCCCATATATGCAAATGGGTGAATTCTTACATATTGGCAACAAAACGGTCTTTGGACTTGGTAAATACAAATTGATTTCTCAGTAAACTTTAAAAAACCGTATTGAAATTGACAAAAAATAACGTATCATGTTTACTTACAACGATTTACAAACGGCTTGGCAACAAATCAAAAGTAAACAATCTGCCGGCGGTATCGATAAGCAGTCCATAAAAGACTTTGCCAAAAATGAAACTGCCAATTTGCAACGTATTGAACGTAAATTAAAAGATCAAACCTATTTGCCAGAAGCCTATCTCCAAATCAAAATTGATAAAAACAAAACCGAAAAACGCATTTTAGGCTTAGCCACCATCAATGACAAAATAGTGCAAACCGCTATTAAAAATCTAATAGAATCACGTCTTGAAACCGGTTTTTTAAATTCGAGTTATGCATACAGAGAAGGGCGTGGCGCCCGCAAAGCCGTTAATAAGGTCCGCCATTATATCAAAACCGAAAAAAATTATTGGCTTGCTAAATGTGATATAGACAATTTTTTTGATAATATTAATCACAAACGCCTTAAAAAACAATTAAAACCCTACATATCCGACCAATATTTATTAGAACTGATTTTCGCATTTATCAAAATGGGGTATGTAACCGGCGAAAACCGCTGGATAGAACGACAAAAAGGCGTACCGCAAGGCGCTGTCTTATCACCACTATTGGCAAATCTGTATTTATCGCCCCTAGACCAACGGATGAAAGATCTCAGCATTACTTACGTAAGATATGCCGACGATTTTGTCATACTAACCCAAATCCGGGAACAAGCGGAAAAGATACTTCAATCAACTATAAAATTTATAAAAAACAGGCTAAAATTACAATTAAATCCCGGTGCCTTTGTCAAACACACCCAATACGGATTCAAGTTCTTAGGTGTTTGGATAACCGACAAATCCGTTAGCCTCTCTACTAATAAAATTGAAAAAATCAAATCCAAAATCCGAAAAGCCTTTAAGCATCAAAATTTTCCCAAAAAATATCACGAAGCCACCACAGGCATTAACAATTATTACGGACGGTTAGTGCCGCAACATATACTATATCCTGTTGACGACTTTATTATCAAACTATGGAAAGATAAACTTAGAAACGACAAAAATCTGACCCGAAAAAAACACTTGAAAACAGCTTTAAAAAACCTCCATTTTATTACCGATATTTACAATCAAAACAAAACCTTTCATATAGACCAAATCGTCAATACGGTATTCGAAGAAAAAAAAGCCAAAAAAATAACTCTTGCCGAACAAGCCGTCAAACAACGCCGCAAAATATACGAACAAAAAGCCGCTGCTATGAGCCATTTACACATTGACGGCTATGGTATCTCATTAGGGATAACTAAACATCATGTCAGTATCAAAGAATACGGTAAAAAAACCAAAAAGTTTCCGGCTTACAACTTAAAACAAATCACCATAGCCTCAAAAGCCACATCTGTATCGACTAAATTGATTAAATATTGTGCCGACCATAACATATCGGTCGATTTTGTCAACAAACACGGCATGGCATACGCCAAAATCTATCATTACCAAAGCACACACAACCGTTTATGGCTTAAACAAATGCAGTATACCACCGGCAAACCCGCATTTGAAATAGCACGACTTTTAGCAATATCAAAAATTAATAATCAACTCAAAATAATCAAATATTTTTCAAAATATGCCCGTCAAACCGAGCAGGATATTGCACAACAATTACCCACTAGCCTTGACACTTTAAATCAAATATCCAAAAAAATCAAACAAATGTCTTTTAAAACCGGTTTCCGGCAAATCTTAATGGGATTTGAAGGCAGCGCCTCTGCCCAATACTGGCAATGGTTTAAATTAATGGTTGACGAAGAAACAGATTTTACAACCCGCAAAACCCAAGGCGCCACCGATTTGGTCAACAGTTTACTCAACTACGGATACGCCATTCTATACAGGCAAGTTTGGAATAGTGTCATCCGTTACGGCTTACATCCCGAGCTGAGCTTTCTTCACTCCTATCAAAAAGGAAAAGGCACCTTGATATTTGATTTAATAGAACCATTTAGGCAACCGGTTGTAGACCGTGCCGTGTTGAGTTTAATTAACCGTAAAACACGGCTTAAAATCGAACAAGGCAAGTTAGATGATAAAACCAAACAAAAACTCATAACAGCCGTATACAAAAACCTCACACGTTATGACAAATATCTTGGCGAACGCTTACAAATGATTGATATCATACACAAGCAAACACAACAGCTTAAATTATATATCACCGGACAAAACAAAAAGTTTAAACCATATAAAACCACCAAATGGTAAATACCGAAAAACCAATTAACCAATTAACCCGTTATGAAGCAACTCTATCTTATAGCATACGACATCAGCCAAAACAAAGCCCGCAACAAAGCGGCAGATTTATTAGCACAATATGGCGAACGGATTAATTTAAGTGTATTTGAATGTATGTTAACCCAAAAACAAAAAGACCAAATCATAGACCAACTCGAAGCAATGATTAACCCTAAAACCGATAGCATTCGTATCTATTTTATTTGTAATCAATGTTATTCAAAAAGTATTGTATTGGGACGTTCGGACCCGCCGGAAGATTACAGCATTTTTATCTAAAACATTTGCGAATTTTTACAAAAACCACAACAAATTGATTGTCAATAAATTAACAAAACACCACAATTTGACCATGATATAAAACACTAAAAAAAATTTCGAAAATGCCTAAAAATTCATAAATTGTCGTATCATTTGCGAAAAACCAAGAAAGCGCTCATTGACATATTTCTGATTTTCAACCTGTTACAAAAATCCTAAAAAGCCATTTTTTCGAAAATACATTTTTTAGGTATTTTTTTAAAATCATTTGCGAACTTTTCAAAATTATAATCAATTGATTTTCTGACATTTAACAAAATTAAGTGTCAAAAATCCGGATATTAAAAATTTAAAGACTTTTGCATTTGCGAACTTTTTAACAACATAAGCCAAAAAATTAATGTTCAAACACTTGCGCAAAACAATAATTTTTATAAATTTGTAACATACTTAAACATACATACTTACAACCAGCTCGCACTGCGGGCTGACTGCGAC
>JALWLE010000133.1 GCA_026996605.1 Flavobacteriales bacterium | reverse complement strand
GTTATGACCATGATTGGCATTATTTCATTGGCGGGCATAGTCGTCAATAATGCGATTGTACTGCTCGATTACACCCTCTTGACCATTAAACGCAAACGCTTGGCGGAAAATATAGATGAAGACGCCCCAACGCCCTTACATATTGTTCACGAAAGTATCGTTAAAGCCGGTAAAACACGTTTGCGACCGGTTTTACTGACAGCTATAACCACCGTACTGGGTATGGTGCCTTTGGCTATCGGACTGAATATTGATTTTATCGGACTGCTGACCCATTTTGATCCGGATATTTATCTCGGTGGTGAAAACGTCGCTTTTTGGGGACCTTTGGCAAAAGCCGTCATCAACGGATTGAGTTTTGCAACTTTTCTAACTTTGGTTATTGTACCCGTCATGTTTTTTATCCAATACCGGATTAAACAGCGGTTTGGTTTTTTTGTAGAGACGCCCAAATTGGGCGTCTCTACAAAAAACGCCACAAAAAAATAAACGAACAAAACAAAATAACCAAAACAAAAATATAACAAACCCGACCCAAAATGCCCAACCCTAAAAAATTCCGCGAAAAAATTCCCCCTGATAAGGGGGTTAGAGTGTTATTCCGTAATAAATACCGCACCACATCCCACCGATTAACCGGTTTTGATTACGCATCAGACGGCGCGTATTTCATTACCATCGTAACGAAAAATAGATACCATTTTTTTGGCGAAATTGTGGATAATAAAATGGTATTGAACGAATTGGGGAAAATTGCGGAAACCGAATGGAAACGCACCGCCGAAATCCGCGAAAATATTCGCATTGATGAATTTGTGATTATGCCAAACCATATTAACGGCATATTATGGATTGAAAATAATCCGGAACACCCGTAGAGACGTTTTGGTAAAACGTCTCTACAATGGGGAACACAAAAAAATGTCCGAAATATCACCGACAAAAAATTCTATTTCAATGGCAATTCGGTTTTTTAAACGACAAACAACGGTAAATTCCCGCCAAATCACCCCAGATTTCGCTTGGCAACCCAATTACCACGACCACATCATCCGCAACGATGACGAATTAAACCGAATCCGCAAATATATCATCTACAACCCGCAAATGTGGGAACGCGACAGGAATAACCGGGGATGGTTGTGAAAAATTTCCACGACATTGGTCGAGATACGGTGCAGGATTTTCATTTATATTTTCAAATCCATTCATCACCGCACCCCGTAGACGTTGCATGCAACGTTTACTACAAATAAATCAAACAATTCAATCACAAATTCGGCAAATTTTAGTTTCATTATTAGACATCTAAATTAACATGGAACTTATTTTTTTTTCAATTTATTAAATAATTTTATCAACATATAAAAAAATATTTCTATTTTCGTTTTTATATTCGTAAATATAAGAATTATGGGAGATTTTAACGTCAAATTAGCGACTACCAAAGCGGAAATTAAAAAATTTACCAAAAACCTTCTTAAAGATGTACAGGCATTTGAATTGATGCTTAAAGATGATTGGTTTGAAAAAGGGGTTTCAAAAATAGGAGCGGAACAAGAATTTTGTCTGATAGACAAAAATTTTAAGCCGCTTCCTTTAAATCTTGAAGTTTTAGAAAAATCTAAAATGGACAATTTAAGTCCCGAATTGGCAAAATTTAATTTGGAAACCAATGCCAGTCCGCAAGATTTTAAAGCCGATGCACTGTCAAAAATGGAACATGAAATCAATGAAGATTTACAAAAAGTAGAAAAGGTAGCCAAAAAATTCCATGCGGATATTGTTATGACCGGTATTTTGCCTACCGTTCGTAAATTTGATATTGAACGTGATAATATTACACCCATTGACCGGTATTTTGCCTTAATGGATGCTTTGCGGGATATGCGCGGTGAAGAATTTTTGATCAACATTCACGGTATTGACGAACTCAATATAAAACTCAATAGCGGTATGATTGAAGCGGCAAATACCGGATTTCAAGTACATTTGCAAGTTGATGCCAAAGATTTTGCCAAAAAATATAACATTGCCCAAGCCATAGCCGGACCGGTCTTGGCAAGTGCCGTTAATTCACCTTTATTGTTTGGTAAACGCCTGTGGCATGAAACCCGTATTGCTTTGTTTCAACAAGCTATAGATACCCGCGTAAGTGACGAGCATTTACGCGACCGGCATCCGCGAGTTACTTTCGGAACCGATTGGGTCAAAAATGATATTACCGATATTTTTAAAGAAGATATTTTACGTTATCGCGTCTTGTTGGGGGCTGATTTTGAAGAAGATAGTTTAAAAATGGTCCAAAAAGGCATCACGCCTAAACTCAAAGCTTTAACGGTTCATAATTCTACTATTTATCGTTGGAACCGACCGGTTTACGGCATATCAGGTAATGGCAAACCGCATATTCGAATTGAAGCTCGTATGTTCCCTGCCGGACCGAGTCTGTTAGACGAAATGGCAAATGCAGCTTTTTGGCTCGGCTTAATGGAAGGCTATGCCGACCAATTAGATGACATTACCAAATATATCACTTTTGACCAAGCTAAAGCCAATTTTTATGCAGCTGCCAGAGGCGGTATGGGCAAACAATATACTTGGTTTAACGGTAAAAAATACTATGCCAAAGACTTGATTTTGAACGAAATGCTTCCGATAGCCGAACATGGTTTAAAATTGCATAAAATCAAACAAAGCGATATTGACAGGTATCTTAATGTCATCAAAAAAAGGGTAGAAGCAGAAGCTACCGGTAGTAATTGGATGCTGCAAATCTATAACCGTTTTAAAGATAAGGCATCTAAAGAAGAAATATTGAGTACGATTACCATGCATACGGTCAAAAATCAAAAAGAAGGTTTACCGGTACATCAATGGACTATACCCGAACTGAAAGATTTGCCACATTGGCATCCGGCAAAATTGTTGGTTGAAGAAGTCATGAAAACCGATGTTTTATCGGCGCAACCCGATGATATCGTCGAATTTGTCGCCGATATGATGGATTGGGCAAAATTGCGCTATGTACCGATAGAAGATGAAAAAGGCAAATTTGCCGGTTTGGTTACGGCTCGCGCCTTGCTTAAAACTTTAAGACAACAATCCACCGGGAAAAAACTCAAAGATTTAAAGGTTAAAGACATTATGCTCAAAAATCCCATGAGTATCGAACCGGATCAAAAATTGTCCGAAGCAATAAAAATAATGGATAAACATAAAATCGGCAGTCTGCCGGTGGTACAAAACCATAAATTAATCGGTATGCTGACCGAAACGGAATTTTTTCACTTAAGCCGGCGCTTATTTGAACGCTTTGATGATTGATTTTAAACCTAAAAACCCAATCAAAATAAAACTGATAAGCGTAATAGGAGGTAAACCACCATACCAAGTTTGAGGTTGTAACCATGATGCTACACCTATAAATAACAGGTGTAAAGCAATTAAAACGGTTAATAGTAAAAAACGTAAAGATTTAGATAAACGCAATAATTTACCACCAAAAAATACAGTAGCAGCCATAAAACCTGTCCATATACTCAAATTACCAAACAAATTCAAACCGTCTCCATCAAAAAAGTTTTTAAAATAATAAGGTTTTAAAACAATTTGACTCAATAAAATATGTAAGGCAACAAAAATTTTTATAAGATTTAAAACCAAAGGTTTATCAATAAGCTCAAAAAACTTATATCCTTTTAAACTCCATAAAATTAGTGCCGAAAAAATTAAAATTTTGTTAAAAGTGAATACCGGCAAATCCCGCCATAAAACCGGACCGAAAACATGATATCGGATAATCGCATATAGGCCGGCTACTAATATTATCACCCCTATTTTGACATTAGCTTTCTGCATAAACTTAATAAATTTTGGGGCTAAAATAATAAAAAGCCGTATGCTGTCCGGTTAAAAAAATGTTATTTTCGCAATAATATTTAACAAAAAAACTTTTATATATGGTCTTTTTGTAATTTTACAGCTTAATTTTTGTTAGATGAATTTACTTAAACCGGTATTAAAAATTTATGGTTTTGCCGTAGCTGTTTTCGGACTGTTTAGAGCCGTATTATACTTTTTACATCGTCAAGAAGTGGTAAATGACGGGGTTTCTACTACTTGTGATGTACTTTCGGCTTTCATTTGGGGGATGCGTTACGATATTTTGATTACCGGTTTTATTTTTCTTATTCCATACATCTTACTAGTCATCTATGACTTTACATCAAAGAGTATTTTAAAAAAAGTAGTATTTTGGTGGGTGTTTATCTTGTTTAGTTTGGCTTTTATGCTAACTGCGGCAAATGTGGTGTATTATTACAAGTTTTACCAACCTATTACCATTAAAACCTTGGATTGGTTTGATCAACCGGCTACGGTTTTCGGCATGATTTTTCAAGAACCGCGCTATTGGTTTATGTTTATACCTTTCGGTTTGATAATAATTGTCTTTTATCATTTTTTAAAAAAATGGTTTACCCAATACCAACCGGCAAATTTACCGGTAAAAAAGAAAGCGTTTATCTATTTCGGTATGCTGCTATTAATTTTTATTGGCATTCGTGGTCGGGTGATTCATTGGCCGCTGCGTCCGGAAGATGCTTTTACACAACATAACAATTTTTTAAACGAGTTAAAACTCAATCCGGTATTTGTGTTTGAAAAAAGCTATGAAAGTTATCTGAAAGACCGGCTACATCCGATAAAATTGATGCCTACTGATCAGGCAGTCAAATTTGTTCAAAACAGTTTGCATATTACCCAACCTGTCAATCAAAATCCTATTAGCAGAAAAGTCCGGTTTGAAACGATTCCTAATCGTAAAAATGTTGTCTTAGTCTTAATGGAAAGCATGGCGGCTTGGAAATTGGCTTATTTCGGTAACAAAGAAAATCGCACGCCGTTTATAGACAGTTTGTTTAAACAATCCATAGCTTTTACCAATATGTACAGCAACGGGGTTCATACTTATGCCGGTATCTATGGTGTAAACTTTGGCTATCCGGAAATATTTGATAAGCATCCGCTCAAAGGTGTAGATATCAAAATTTATGACGGCTTACCGCAAACCTTAAAAGCTAATGGCTATCAAACGGCTTTTTTTATTCCGCATAATAAAGATTTTGACAATTTGGGCAGTTTTTTATCCAAAAATGCTTATGAACATATCTATTTTGAAAAAGATTACCCAAAGGATTCCATCCGGACTATTTGGGGCGTTGATGACCATTTTTTATTCAATTTTGCTTTAAAGAAAATAGATAAAATGGCAGCCGGCGGACAAAATTTTTTAGCAACGGTATTAACCATTTCCGACCACGGTCCGTTTTATATTCCGGATTATATCAAAGGTAAAACCGAAAAAATCAGAGCCACGCGTTTTGCCGATTGGTCTATTGCCGATTTTATGCACAAAGCCGCCAAAAAACCTTGGTTTAAGAACACCGTTTTTATATTTGTTGCCGACCATGGCGAAGGACACAACCGCAAGTATCCGGTGCCACTGACTTATAATCATATTCCGGCAATAATTTATTATCCCGGTGTACAACCACAAATCATTGATAAAATGGCGGGGCAAATAGACCTGTTCCCCACCCTGATGAACATTCTTAAACTCGATTATGTCAACAACACGTTTGGTATTGACCAATTCACGACAAAACGCCCGTACATATATTTTAATCACGACAAAATCGAAGGGCTGATTGACCAAACGCATTTATTACTACTCGACCGTCACAAAACCATCGGTTTGTATCATTATCGCAAGGGCGATTTGACCGATTACAAAGACAAGGAACCGGAAAAACGAACCGAAATGGAAACCTATCTTAAAGCCCACCTGCAAACGGCTAAATACATTTTGGATAAAGATTTGCAGCACCCTTAATTTGCTGTATCATTAAGTTTTTGCTTTATTATATTTTTAATCAAGGTCACACAACTCATTTTATATCTGCGTAAATCTATCCGAATAGTTTTACCTGTTTTTAATTTGATATGTAGAATTAATGTAGATTCACGAAATTCCACGATTTTTTCGAATGGAATGATAATTGGCTTCTCAAATAGCTTTTTGTAAATAATTTCTTTATCAGAAATCCTTAAAAAGCTAAAAGGGTAGATATAAATTACCGGAAATATAACGAGAAACAAAATATATAAAATGATGTATCTTAACTGAAAACCATATATTGAAAAATACATTTCAAGAAAAAAGCCAAAAAAAATTATATAAATAACATTAAAAATAATAAAAGGCAACATATCGTTTATTGGATTTCCGGTACAGTACCATAATCCGCGACGATAAGGAATGAAGTATAAGGTGTTTTTGCTTTTTTTTCTATTATAAATTTTCCACATCAATCATAAGTTATGTAATAATGAGTCATCAACAATACAAATTGTAACAGACATCTATAAAAGAATAATTATCAATACAAATATCAAATAAAAAAATCGAAACACAAAAAACTGTAACAATTCCAAGTTTTATGTATCTTTAAAATGACAAATCTCGAAACCGGTTGGAGAAGACGGATGACATAACAAAACTTTTAGAAGCTTGTAAACGCCATGATGCCAAGGCGCAGATGATGGTATATCAACGCTATGCCAAAGCGATGTATCAAGTTGCCGTGCGAATAACCGGCGATGCCGATGATGCCGAAGACGTTATGCAAGAAGCATTCATCAAGGCATTTAATAAGTTGCATACTTACAAAGCAACAGCAAGTTTCGGGGCTTGGCTCAAACGGATTGTCGTCAATGAAGCTTTGACATGGCTGCGCAAACGTAAAAATATGACCTGTTTAGATGCTCTAAACAGTCCAATAGAAGCAGAACCGGAAATAGAAATCAATGAAAACAATGTCAAGGTAGAAGCTTTGCTCAACGCCATTAATCAGCTGAAAGACAATTATCGTGTAGTTATTAATCTACATTTTATAGAAGGCTATGACTATGACGAAATGATGCAAATATTAGAGTTGTCTTATGCCAATGTGCGTACGCTGGTCTCTCGCGCCAAGCAGAAATTGAAACAAATACTAGAAACAGACTATGCTGAAATGCTTAAATTATAAATAGACATGAAACTAAAAGAATTTTTTGAACAAAACCGAAAACAATTTGATATTTATGACCTAAAACAGGGTCATGAAGACCGGTTTTTGCAAAAATTAAAACAGCACCGGCAATCACCGGTTAAAAACTCTTTTATCAAACGTCATTATAAGAAACTTCTACTAGCTGCTTCGGTTTTGATTCTCATAACACTGGGCGGTCAGTATATCAAATACAATAAACAGCAACACATGAAAAACACTGATATTCAACAAAGCGAACAGTATTTTTCACAAATTATCAAAGCTGAAATAGCCGAAATAAAAGTCGACGAAACTCCGGAAACGAAAAAAGTTTTTAATGATGCTATGCTACAAATTAATCAGTTAGAAACCGCTTATCAAAAACTGGTTCATGATTATAAGATTAACCACGATAAATATATCTTGAATGCCATGATTGAAAATTTTCAACAGCGCATTGATATTTTACAATTTGTCAAGCAAGAAATACAAAGAATTAAAAAGAATAAAACCCATCAAAATGAAACACATAGGGCTTAAAATCATAGTATTACTAATGCCGCTATTGGTTTTCTCAAAACATCCGCTAGGAAAGTTTAAGAAAGTGAAAACCGTAGAACGCAGCTTTGATGTCGGCGCAAAAGGAACCGTAAATATCAGTAATACATATGGCGATATTAATGTCATTACCGGACAAACCTCAAAAGTTGCCATAACTGTTACTATAAAAGTGGACGGCGATGACAATGACGCCGTTGAAAACCGGTTTAATCAAATCAAAATTAACATCGACCAAACCGGTTCGCAGATTTCCGCCACAACTATTTTTGGTAAATACACACAATCCGGTGGCAGTTGGCTCTCATGGATATTTGGGGGTAGTCATAAAAACACCAATTTTAAGATTAACTATGAAGTACGTATGCCCGAACAATGGGACTTAAAAATAGATAATGATTACGGACATATATATATCAACAAATTAAGCGGAAACCTTGATTTAAACGCTGATTACGGTGGTTTTGAAATCGGGCAATTATTGGGTAAGCATAATCGTATCAATACGGACTACTTTACACATTCGAGCATCGATTTTGTCAAGGCAGCAGACATCAATGCCGATTATTGTCGCATTGACATCGGTTCGGCATACCGGCTGGATATGAATTGCGATTACACAACTATTAATATTGACGAAGTCCGCTACTTAAAATTCAACAATGATTACGGTGGCATTTATGTCAATAATGTTAAAGAAGTAAGGGGTACCGGCGACTATCAAGCACGTAAATTCGGTAATGTAAACAGTGTTAATTTTTCGGGGGACTACGGTTCATTGACTATAGACGGTTTATTACCCGATTTTAATATTGTTGACTTATCATGCGATTATACCACTATTAAAATCAATAACCGACAAAAAGTCCCGTTCCGCTTCGAAATGGATCAGACTTACGGCTGTTTTAAATCCGGCGAAATGGATATTTACAAAGAAATCAATGATAATGGCGATAAAGAAATTCGCGGCTATTATAAAGACCGAAATGCCGAATCTCTAATTACCATCAAGATGGATTACGGTTGTGTTAAAATTCAGTAAAAAGTTAATAGCGGTAAAGTGCCAAGCGGTAAAGCGAAAAAGTGCGATTAAAAATAATTAGAAACATTATATATGGTTTATCAGTTCCTCAAATTGCAAGCACGAACGAAATTTGAAGTAACAAATAAATATCAAAAAAATCTAATATCCTATTAAATAGTAAAAAACCTCAATTCCTCAAATTATAAGCAGTAATATAATATGCAACAAAAAACTTACATCAAGAAACGAAATAATCTTTAAAGTACAACAAATCATCAGAAAAATAAAAAATCATGAAAAAAACTTTGTTACTCATCTTGTTATGGAGTGTTACTTACACCCAAGCGCAGTTTTGGAAAAAAAAGATATCCGGTAACGGGCAGGTTACAACGGAAACCCGAAAGGTTAGTTCCTACGATAAAATAACCGTTACCGGAGCTTTTAAAGTTAAAATTGTACCGGGAGAACCGGGAATTATAAAAGTAACTGCCGACGAAAATTTGTTAGAATATATCGAAACTTATACCAAAGGCAGTAAATTGGTCATTCGGGTTAATCCGGAATTTACGATTAGACATTACAGCAAACTAGCCGTTGAAGTACCGGCAGATTATTTGTCTCGTATTACCTTAACCGGTTCCGGCAAAGTATTTAATCAAAGTGCTTTTGATTGGAACAATCTCAAGTTGGTTATGACCGGTTCCGGAAAGATGGAAATAGACAGCGAAGTCAAACATCTGGAAGCTACATTAACAGGCTCAGGAAATATAGATTTGTCCGGAAAAACCGATACCGCGGAATATGTATTAACAGGTTCGGGAGATATAAACGCCAAAAATCTGGCAGCTCAAGAAGTGAAAGCAACCCTTACCGGTTCCGGAAATATTTATTTACAGGCTAT
This sequence comes from Flavobacteriales bacterium, assembly GCA_026996605.1. Classification (GTDB taxonomy): domain Bacteria; phylum Bacteroidota; class Bacteroidia; order Flavobacteriales; family Flavobacteriaceae; genus WGBX01. The sequence goes on along the minus strand of JALWLE010000133.1, from coordinate 219 downwards.
AAAACGACTTAATGCACGTATTATGGGAAGCGGAGATGTTATTTACTACGGTGAACCCGAAAATTTAAAATCCAAAACCTTTGGTAGTGGCGATATTATTTTTAAACGATTGTAAGTAGAAAGTCGTAGCCACCGTCATCAATGCACCCCTGTCATTTCGACAGAGTCCCGACCACAAGTCGGGACGACGAGAAATCTCACTTTGTATCAATTAGAGAT
>JALWLE010000132.1:22379-34026 GCA_026996605.1 Flavobacteriales bacterium | reverse complement strand
CGCGAACTTAACAATACCAGTTTTTGCACATAATGCATGGGTTGTCCCAGTGGTAGTTTGAGTCGTTTAAATATTTTAGGTACCATTTTACTACCGACAAATTCATGTCCGTGAAAAGACCAGCCGTTTTTATCATGATAGCGTTTGGTAGCCGGTTTGCCGATGTCATGTAAGAGCGCAGCCCAACGTAACCAAAGATTATCTGTAACAGATGCAATGTTATCAACGACTTCAAGTGTATGGTAAAAATTGTCTTTGTGAAGTTTACCTTCATTTTCTTCTACACCTTGCAGTTTAACAAGCTCGGGAAAAAATTCATTTAACAAACCTGCTTCAAATAGTAGTTTTAAACCAATAGAAGGTTTGTCATGTAGCATGATTTTGTTAAACTCATCTATGATACGTTCTTTAGATAGTATTTTTAGGCGTTTTTTATTACGTTTGATGGCTTCAAATGTATCGGGATGAATTTTGAATTGTAATTGAGACGCAAAGCGAATGGCTCTAATCATCCGTAAGGGGTCATCCGAAAATGTAATATCAGGTGCTAATGGTGTCTTGATGAGTTTCATTTTCAAATCTTCTAAGCCATTAAACGGGTCAATTAGTTTTCCCCAATCGTTTTTGTTTAGGCTGATAGCCAGAGCATTAATAGTAAAATCACGACGTTTTTGGTCATCTTCCATAGTGCCGTCTTCGACAATCGGCTTTCGACTATTAAAGTGGTATGATTCTTTACGGGCGCCAACAAATTCCAAAACCATATCGCCGGTTTTAATCATGGCAGTGCCGTAATTTTTATAGATATTGATTTGGTGTTTTTCGGGTAAAAGTTCTGCAACTTTTTTGGCTAGTTCAATACCACTGCCGATGATTACAAAATCAAGGTCTTTGGCTTTTTTTTGTTGCAATAAAAAGTCACGAACATAACCGCCTATGACATAAACGGGTTTATTAAGTTGTTTGGCAGCTTGTTGAATCAACTTAAATACCGGTTGGTTAACGGCTTCGGGGTAATACAGGTTCTCTTTCATTAATCTCTAATTATTTCAATGCCTTTTTCGGGGCTCCATTTGATTATTTTGGAAGCTTTCCGGTTTGTATTTTGATGATGCAAATTTACGACATAATCGACGCGCTGCAAAATAACAGGATTAATTTCGTTAAAATCTTTTGGTGAGGCTTCTCCCGATAGATTAGCCGAGGTTGAAATCAAAGGTTTTCCTGTGGCTTTAATCAAATCTTTGGCAAAGCCTTTTTTGACTACTCGAATAGCTATGGAACCGTCATTTGCCAATAATTCTTCCGGTAAATTTTTGGGATTTGTATATATAATGGTTGTAGGTTCAATACTTTTTTCTAAAATTTCCCATATTTCCAGAGGAATCTCTTCAATATAATTTTGTAACATTTTATAAGAATCTACCAAGATAAGTAAACTTTTTTCAGGGTTACGTTTTTTGATTTGATAGATTTTTTTAATAACTTTCGTATTTGTTGCATCTCCACCAATCCCCCAAATAGTGTCGGTAGGGTAGAGAATAGTTCCGCCGTTTTGAACAACTTCTATAATATTCATTTTGTTTAGTTTAAAGTTACAAGTATTACGCTCAGACCTACCAGGTTTTCAAAACCTTGCAGGTCATTACTCGCTCTTCAAATCATCAATTCTTCAATCCGCAATTTCCACTTCGTACTATTATATTCTCATAAAAAAGGATCATTTCGATACATTTTTTTCTCCTACGTCGCAATCCCGACATCCGTCGGGACAATAACCTTCATCAATTCATCATTTCATCATTATTATATAACTCTTTCAATTTTCGATATCGTTCACGCATGCCTTTGGCATTGATTTTGGCTATGGTCCAGCCGGTTTTACCGTCTAAAAACCCGAGCATAATAATGTAATGATAAACAAATCGGTATGCAGGTTTGATGATTGTGTAAAATAAATTAGGTTTTAGGTTTTTATTGTATAATTCCAGTGCTTTAAGATCGGAATATCTGTATATTTTTTTGATATAGTCGTTGTAGCTTTTGTAGGTGTAGTGTATAATAGGATTTTTTAAATTGCCGGTTTTGCCTTGACATATGATTTCCTCGTGTACCAGTTTGCCGTTATAACGACATTTATTTTTATTGAACAGTCTCATAACTTTATCATTTTGCCAGCCGCTAAATCGAACTTTTTTTCCTAAAAAATAGTTATGACGGGGTATCCAAAATCCTTCAAAGTTTTCGGAGTTTTTAAGTTTTTCAATTATTTCAAGTCGTAATGCAGAACTAATTCGTTCATCTGCATCTAAAACAAAAATCCAATCATGTTGTGCTTGTTGAAAAGCAAAGTTTTTTTGGCTGGAGAAATCATCAAATTTACGTTGTATAATTTTTACAGCTTTTTGTTTAGCGAGCTCTATAGTATTGTCGGTACTGTATGAATCAATGATAATAATTTCATCAGCAAAACTCAAATTATCAATAACTTCTAAAATATTTTCGGCTTCATTGTATGTAGGAACTATAGCTGTGACAGGATGTTTTTCTTCATTTTTATTTGAATAATTTTGATGTTTGATGATGCCATTTGGTATAAAAACTTTTTTTTGAACTATAGTCTCTGCTAAAATTTGGTCGTTGGTGTTTAAATTACTTTTAGAATTTTCAGGATGAAAAATATGATACTGTATGGCACTAAATCGTAGATTGATTTTAGTTAACCCAAGGTTGACAAGACGTGCGCTTAGTTCTGAATCTTCGCGTCCCCAACCGGTCATATCTTCGTTGTATCCGTTTACTGCCAATAAATCTTCTTTCCAAAAACTCATATTGCAACCACGTACCGAATGGATGACCCGACTGACATCATTCATCGGTTTTCGTAATATTTTGGCTAGTAGCGGTATATGCAAATGGTAATGTTTGTTTTTTATATGCTTAGAAAAAATATTAAATTTAAATTTCTTACTTTCTAAAATTTTTTTAGAAAAGTTTTTACCTAATAAAACTCTAGATCCGGAAATAAATTGTTTTTTTCGAGCAAATTTTTGATGATCTTTAATAAAATCTTTATGTAATATGGTGTCACCGTCTATTTGAATGATATAATTACCCCGTGCTTGTTTAATGGATTTATTTCTGATTTCCGATAAACGAAAACCTTTATCTTCGTGCCAAACATGTATGAGTGGAACTTTAAATTTTTCACGATAAGTGTCAATTAATTTTTTTGTATCATCTTTTGAACCGTCATCGGCAATAATTACTTCAAAAGGCATAACACTTTGGTTCAGAACACTTTTAAGAACCAATTCAAGCGCTTCTTTCCAATTGTAAGTGGCTATTATTAATGATGATTTGATGGCTTCAGGCATATATTATTGACTAAGGGCAAGTTCTTTAATGGCTTCTGCAACACGTTTTGAAGCAGGTTTGTCCGGATCAATATCAAAGCTGTAGGCTACAGCTTTCTTTTGCTTCTCGGCATATTCTTTGAACCATTGACCACGTGTGTCTAAAATTTCTTTAAGATTGTCTATATTATCAATTACTTTTCCTAATTGCCAATTTTGAAAATGCACATTATTCTGCCAGTCAAAATTATGGGCGTTTAGAAAAATAGCCGGTTTAGGTCCTTGTAATAAGAATTCATATACTTGACTTGATACATCTCCGAGATAAATATCAGAGTTGTATGTATAAGTCATATCAACTGAATTTGAACTACCGAAGTCAATTAAAATATTATCGGCTTTATGATATTTTTGGTCAATGATATTTCTATCTAAAGGCATTCTACCACTTTGTTTGAACAGATTCATATGTGGGGCAAAAACCAAATTGTAATCTTTATTTTGATAGAAAAATTCTAGAATATCTAAACCGAATTTATGAAATGAAGTTAAAAAACTTTTAAAATGCGGATTGTATAAAACAACCGGTTTATCATTATTAAAAAGTTTTTTTCCATTCTGAACTTTTTTAACAAAATCTAATTTTTGATAACCGCAAATTTTGATTTTTGTATTGGGGTAAGGACCATTTTGTGCAAACAAATCATTAATTTTCTGTCCGGCTGTTGTGATTAAATCAAACTCTTGTACCAGTGGTTTAAATTCATCAGTAAATGGATAATCACTATCACCGGCTCCGTGCATCAAAAAAACAAACTTGGGCTTATTGCGATTTTTGCGTTTGATATGAACATGGTTAAACACATTGAAAACCAAAACATCATAATCCAGTAGTTTTTTATGATGTTTCTTGAAAATATACTGATTACTAGGTCGTTTGCGACCTTGAATTTTATATGCAATACGTTTATATAGATATGTCGGTAGAACTTTTACGACAGATTTAGGAATATTGTAAAGTTCCAATGATTTATATAAATATGAATGGTCAATATCCGGAACCAAAATCTCTACTTTAACATTCGGATCATTATAGAGTTCTGCCATGGAACCTATAAAATGCGGTATAATGTGAATATAATCAAAATAAACAAAACCAACTTTAATCATCAAAAAAAAATTTGTGTCAAAAATAAGATATTATTTTGACAAATTTCTAGTTATCTCAATTTGTCAGTAATTTTTTTACGGCATTTTTTATATTTTGTGAAGCTTCGCCTTTTTTGGTGGTTTTAAAAGTATATTGCATCAATTTTTTTTGCTTGTTGATATAGTTGTTATGCCATTGATACGCTGTGGTTAGTAATGGCTCTAATTTATTTAAATCGTTGATGACTTCACCGGTTTGCCAGTGGGTATAGTGCGGGTCGTCTTGCCAATTGTCTTTGTGTGTATTGATAAAAATTGCCGGACGCAACCGGTATAAAAATTCATATATTTGACTTGAGACATCACCAAGATAAACATCAGCGGACAAAGTGTAATCCATATTGACGGAATGTTTACTGCCCAAATCAATTAAAATATTTTCGGTATTATAATATTTTTGAGGAATCACTTCAGGTTTTAAAAAACCACGTTTGTAAAACAGGTTGATATGTGGTGCAAATATCAAGTTGAAATTTTTGTTAAGATAAAAGAATTCCAGAATATTTTCACCATGTTGATACCATGATGACAATTCTCTTTTAAAGTGTGGATTGTATAAAATCACCGGCTTATTGTTGTTAAAAAATTGTTTTGTTTTTTCGGTGTTGATAAGGTCAAATTTTTGGTATCCGCACATGGCAATTTCAGTGTTAGGAAGTTCCATCTGTTTAAAAAAATCGGTAATTTTTTGCCCCGAAGTAGTTATCAAATCAAACTTTGATACGCTATCACGATATTGTTTCCCGATAAGATATTCGCCGTCTCCGGCACCGTGCATTAATAAGACAAATTTCGGGTGGTTTTTCAGTCGGTGTTGATACAGATATTCATGATTGATGTCGTTGAAAATCAAGGCGTCATAGTCGTTTAAAAGTTTTTTTTTGTGTTTTTTGAATAAATATAACGGGCTGGGAATTTTACGTTTTTTTACTTTTTCAATGATTCGTCTATGCCAATAAGTTGGTAATGTTTTTACCAGATTAGCAGGTAATTTTTGCTGTGCTAATGTCTCGTATAAAAATTCGTTTGGACCTTCATGAGTTAAGATTTCGACTTCAAATTCAGGGTCCTCATAAAATGCTTTTACCGGTCCGATAAAATGCGGGATGATATGAATGGTGTCAAAATGAACAATGCCAATTTTATATTTATTTTGCTTCATCGGTTAAACTTTGGTATAATTGATAATACTGACGGGCTATTACGTCATCTGAAAAATTATCGACAGCGTATTGATAGCTTTTTTCAACTTTTTCCGTAGGAAACTGCCGGTAAATTTGTGCTATTTTCTTTCTGATTTCATCCGGATTATTGACATCTTCCAGATAAAAGCTGTCAGGTCCGGCGGCTTCTTTAAACACACCGTATTTGTTGGTAATAACCGGAGTTTTACTAAACATGGCTTCGATAATAGGAATACCGAAACCTTCGTAAATACTCGGATAAATAAAAATATCGGCAAGTTGGTAGAGGATGGCTAATTCTTCTAAATCTAAACCTTCGAGAAATTTGATTTGATTTTGCAAATTATGTTGTTTGATATAAGCATCAATTTCATCATAATACCCCGTTTTTCTACCGACTAAAACCAGTTGATAGTCCGTATCTTTTATGGCTTTTATGATGCTGAAAGCATTCTTGCGCGCTTCTATGGTGCCAACGTTTAAAATAAAATTGTCGGGTAAGCCGAATTTATGTTTTACGGCATTTTTAAGCTCATCACTATATGATTGTTTGAATGCTTTGTGGCAACCTTGATAAATAACATGGATTTTTTCAGGCGAAATCTTAAAAAACTTGATTAAATCGTTTTTGGTTTGTTCGCTGATTGCTACAATTCTATCGGCTTTTTGAGCAGCGTATTTGAATTTAGCCGTGTATATTTTCCGGTCAATAGGTTTATATAGTTCCGGAAAATGTAAAAAAATTAAATCGTGTATGGTTACAACAGATTTGACACCGGTTTTTTGAATACCGAAAGGCAACTCGCCGCTCAATCCGTGAAAAATATTGAGTTGGTCCTTAACAATGCCCTTAGTAACCCATTTACTACGCCATAAGAAATGTAATTTTTTACTCAACCAATTATGCGGTTGTTTGACAAACATTTGTGAGGTCAGCATAAGCCGGTTGATTTTTGCCGGCTTCGGATTGTATAAATAATATGCATCATCAGGATAATAAGTAGCCAAAATACGCACTAAATCCCGACTGTAATTTCCAAGTCCGGTGGTGTTGTGAAAGAGTCGTTTGGCGTCGTATCCGATTCGCATCATTTAAATTGGTTCTGATGCAAAGATAAGTTTTTTAGTATAAAGTTGAAAGTTGAAAGTTGAAAGTGGAAAGCGACAAAGTGCGAAGTGCGCTTTCACTCAGCGACCTAATAGAATAGAATCAAAGGTGGCTGAGTGGCACGACGAAGGAGTACTGTATCGAAGCCCCGACATCAAATCACCAAATCACCAAATCACCGATTAACCAAATCAACAGATAACCAAATAACCATTATTTTAAAACCCCATCCAAGGAAATTCTTCTTGCAACTTACGAATATCCGCTTGCAGTTTATTTAACCGGTTAATATCTTGTGTCGAACCGGGATTAAAACTTTTATGCGCCAGCCCTTGACGAATTTTTTCTATACGTTGCATCGTGTGTATTGCATCTTTTGAAATGAAACTATCTGAAAATTTTTCCCAAATATAGTTGATTGCTAACTCGTTAGGATGAATATAATCATTTTTGTAAAACCGGTAATCCCGTAAATCATCGAGCATTATTTCGTAAGAAGGAAAGTAAAAAATTTCTGATTCTAATTGATGAACTGCCGTAATTAAGTGTGCTTTGCTGCGTTGGTTTTCAACAAATCCGTTTTTTAAATGTCGTACGGGACTGATACTCATCAATATCTTTAGATTGGGATTGAGTGATGTCGCCAAACGGATAATTTCATTAAGTTCTTTAATGATTTCATTAGGCGATAGTAAAATCTTATCAAATTCTTTTTGGGGGACTTTATGGCAATTATTGACGATATTACCCGTTGCTTTATGTCGGTAAACCCAAGCTGTTCCAAAGGTTAAAAACAGCCAATCAGCAGTTTTTAAAAATTTTCCGACTTCATAAATTTTGTTGTTTATTGTGTTGAGAAAATCCTTCTTATCAGGATTGTTAAACTCGGAATGCAAGTCAAAACTTTTCCATAAATTTTGATGGTAAAACAAATCTTTTTCCTTAAAAAACCGTTGATTTACAGCGTATTGCAATAATTTTCTAATAGATATAGGATTAAAAACCGTCCCGAACGGATTGATTTGATTTTGAAATTGATAGTAATTAAATTTATTTTTGATATGGGTTACAAAACACGAGCCCAATCCGAAAATTTTATCTTGATAGGTTATTTTGTCGGGACTCTCCGCTATGTTAATTTCTGTTCTAAACTTCATCATATTTACTTTTGATAGGCTTGTCGTAACACGCGTCTCATAATTTTGTTGGAAGCTGTTCGGGGTAGTTTTTCTGTTATAACTACATCAAAAATTTTAAATAACGGATTGAGTTTGAGTTTAATCAATTTTTGTAATTCGTGTTGTAACAATTCTTTATCAACAATTCCGTTAGGAACGATATACAAAACCAAGTGTGCCGGACCACCTTCAGATGGGCTAACAGCTATGGCAGCCGATTCTGTTACAGCGATATGCGAATTGATCAATTCTTCAATTTGCAACGAACTGACCTTGATACCGCCCAGATTCATACTATCGTCCGTCCTTCCCATAACGCGGTAGTATCCGTTATCCATACGTACAAGAAAATCACCGTGGCGCCGCAAGAGTTTCCCTTCTATTTTAGGCGTTCCTTCATAATAAACTTGATGATGGTCACGATTCAATAATTTGAAAGATAAGCCCATAGCAGGCGGTACTAAAAAGACTTCACCTTTATCAGATAAAATACCTTCTTCGTTAACAATGACAAACTCGCTACCTAAAGCCGGCGTGGAAAAAGTGGAAGGGATATTGGTTTGTATCAAAGTAGAAGTTACATAACCACCACCAATCTCGGTGCCGCCGCAATATTCAATAACCGGTTTATTGCCGGCTAGTTGCATCAGATAAGTCATTTCGTTAGGATTGGAACTTTCACCTGTTGAGCTGAAACATTTAATGGCAGACCAGTCATAGTTTTCCATAGTGCCGGTATTTTTCCACGCTCGAACGATACTAGGCACAACTCCCAGCATATTGACGCCGGCATTTTGTACAAATTTACCGAAATCTTTGCTCATAGGGCTACCTTCAAACAAGGCGATGGTGCCGTTATTGATCAATGCGGCATAAATCAACCATGGTCCCATCATCCAGCCCAAATTCGTAGGCCAAGCCACCACATTACCGGTTTGAATATCGTGGTGGTAAAAACCATCTGCAGCCGATTTTATAGCGGTGGTATGATTCCAAGGAATGGCTTTGGGGCTGCCGGTTGTGCCGGATGAAAATAAAACAGTTGTGGTGTCTAACGGCGCCATTTCTTCGGAAACAAATTTTGTATTGTTAGATAAAAATTCGTCCCAAAAACGGTCTCGACGTCTGATGCGAATTTCAGAATTTTCGATAGCGGGTATAATAATGATCTTTTCGGCACCGGCTTGTAAAACTTTGTCGTAAAGTGGTAATTTTTTGCCACCACGCAACAGGTAATCTTGTGTAAATACCAATTTTGGCGGTGCAATTTCAAAGCGTACTTTAATTTCGTCGGGTGAAAAACTATCGGCAACGGTTACCACTTGCATACCGGCTTTGATACCGGCGAGATATATAGCTACCGCTTCGATATTCATCGCCATATCAATGCCGATGGTGTCGCCTTTTTTTAAGCCGTTTTCTATCAAAGCATTGGCAATACGGTTGACATACTGTTCCAGTTCGGCATATGAAAGTTTTTGTAGTTCTGTTTCGTTTTCCTTTTGGTAAATGATTGCCGGTTGCTTAACGTCGGTTTTAAAACACGAATCAACGATATTCATTCGGGCATCTTTGAGCCATATAGGTTGTTCTATATTACTATCGTCCAGAACGGTCGAGTAGGGGCTTTTAAGTTGAATATCAAGGGCTTTGACGGTTGCGTCCCAAAAATCTTTCCGGTTGGTGATGGACCACCGGTAAAAATCTTTGTACTGCTCAAAACCCTGTTTCTGCATTTGCTTGTACAGATTGGTAGTCTTAATGAAATCGGGTGATGGTTGCCACATTTCCTTTAAATTTAAAGTTTAGTTGATTAAAAAAATGAATATATTAAATTTCAATCTTAAATTTGGCTTTTAAATAGGCCAAATCCGGATATTTTTGAACCAATTTGTTAAACTTATCTTTTTTGGAATAAATCAATTCTTTTTTCTTTTCTTCTTTAACGTTAATTACAAAATCAATATCGTAATTATTAAGATTATAGCGTAGGAATTTCAAAACTTTTTCTTTGGTGCGTTCTAATTCCTTTTTTAACGCTTCACTGCTTAAGGTCAGATGAATTTTTCCATTTATAACACGTGGTTTACGATCAATAGTCAAGATTGAGAGTAGATTTTTTTCGTGATTTTTGCGCAGTTTGTCTAAATACTCTCGCCAGTATTTTTCAAAATCTTCTTGACTGAAATTATCAACCGGTAATTGTTTTTTATTTTGAAGTTGTTTTTGTTCTTCGAGCTCACGTTTCTTTTTGATAATACCGCCAATTGTAATACCTGTACCACCGGACTTACGGGTTGTCGTACGAGCCGGTTGTTTTGGTGTAGTTTGCAGGTTTTGAGCAGGTGATTCTTCGGTTTTTGATATTTTATTTTCCGGTCGTTGTGAATTGGTTTTATATGCTTCAACGACTTTTACAGTATTTCTGAAATATGAAGCCGGAATTATGTCAATGCTTTTTTTTTTGGCGTCATCTAAATTTAGTGATGCCAATTTCATCAAAGCCAATTCGACTAACAGATGCGGGCTTTTGCTCAATTTGTAGTTGATGTCTGTTTGGGTTGTCAGTTCTATGGCTTGCATCAAAAACGGCATATCGATGGCTTTGGATTGCTCGATGTATTGTTGTTTGATATTATCACTAACTTCCAGTAAATCAACGGTTTTAGGGTCTTTAGCGACTAGCAAATCACGCAGATGACTCGAGAGTCCGGCAATGATTAAATGGGCATCAAATCCTTTATATAGCAAATCGTTAAAAAAGTTTAAAATGCCGGGAATATCATTTTTTAAGATAAAATCCATCATTTGAAAATAGGCATCGTAGTCGAGTATGCTCATGCTTTCGGAAACCACTTTACGGGTTATTTTACCGTCGGCATAACTGGCTACTTTGTCAAACATGGAAAGGGCATCACGTAAGGCACCGTCAGCTTTTTGGGCAATTAAAAACAAAGCATCTTCTTCGGCTTCCAGACCTTCTTTTTCGGCTATGGATTTTAGATGCTCTTTGATGTCAAAAGCATTGATACGTTTAAAATCATAGATTTGACAGCGGGATAATATGGTCGGAATGATTTTATGCTTTTCGGTCGTTGCCAAAATAAAAATTACATGTTCCGGCGGTTCCTCCAAAGTTTTAAGAAAAGCATTAAATGCCGATGTGGTCAACATATGAACTTCATCGATGATATACACTTTATATTTACCGGCTTGCGGTGGTATCCTGACTTGTTCGGTTAAACTTCTGATATCATCAACACCGTTGTTGGAAGCAGCATCGAGCTCAAAAATATTGAAAGCGAAATCTTCATCCGCAGTTTGGCCTTCTGTTTTGTTAATTTCTTTGGCCAAAATACGAGCGCATGTGGTTTTACCAACGCCACGCGGTCCGGTAAATAACAAAGCTTGTGCTAAATGCCCTTTGGCAATAGCATTTTTTAAGGTATTGGTAACTGCTTGTTGTCCAACAACTTCTTCAAATTTTTGTGGTCTGTATTTTAAAGCGGATACGATATAATTCATAAACTTGACTATATGAACAAAGATACAGCTTTTTTTCATAATTTAATATACAAAAAAAGTCGTTTTACGTTTGAATCTACCAACACA
>JALWLE010000132.1:0-22369 GCA_026996605.1 Flavobacteriales bacterium | reverse complement strand
GACAGAAAAACAAGGAATTAAAGGAAAAAGATTAAGGGCAGCTTGGGATAATCAGTATTTATTAAAGGTGTTAAATATAAAAGTATGAGTTCGCCCTGAGTCGTTTTACGTTTGAATCTACCAACACATAAATTTTTAATAAATTACAAAAAGTATTACAGTTTTTTACTAAATTTGTAAACATTCAAAATAATTCAATCTTATGCCTGAAAATATACAATCACTCACATTAAAATTAAGTTTTGACGATTTTAAAAAAGAAGTCATCAACGACTACCGTTTAGCTTATACCAGCCGTATCATGAGTATGGACGGTCGCAAGGAAGTCTTATCCGGACGGGGCAATTTCGGTATTTTTGGCGACGGTAAAGAATTACCGCAACTGGCTTGGGCAAAATTCTTTAAAAACGGCGATTTTCGTTCGGGATACTATCGTGATCAAACCTTTATGTTGGCTATTGATGAACTGACACCCGAACAGTTTTTTGCAGGCATATATGGACATCCGGATATTAATTTTGAGCCTTATGCAGCAGGCAGACAAATGAATAACCATTTTGCTACCCATAGTTTAGATGAGAACGGTGAATGGAAAAACCTGATGCAACAAAAAAACAGTAGTGCCGATGTTTCTTCAACAGCTGCTCAAATGCCACGATTGTTAGGATTAGCACAAGCATCTAAAGTATATCGAAATTTAGAAAAATTACCGGAAAATGCCGGAAAATTTACTGACAACGGTAATGAAATCGCATGGGGTACTATTGGTAATGCCAGTACTTCGGAAGGACATTTTTGGGAAACCATGAACGCTGCCGGTGTTATGCAAGTACCACTCATTATGCAAGTTTGGGATGATGAATACGGTATATCCGTTCATGCTAAATATCAAACAACAAAAGAAAATATCTCAGAAGTCATGAAAGGTTTTCAACGTGATGAAAATGGTAAGGGATTTGAGATTTTTACCGTTAAAGCATGGGATTATCCGGCATTGATTGAAACCTATCAAAAGGCAGAAAAAATTGCCCGTGAAGAACATGTCCCTGTTTTGATTCATGTACAAGAATGTACTCAACCTACGGGACATTCAACTTCAGGCTCTCACGAGCGTTACAAATCAAAGGAACGTTTGCAATGGGAACAAGATTTTGACGGAATAAAAAAAATGCGTGAATGGTTGCTTGAAAACAATTTGGCGGATGCAGAAACTTTGGATGCTATTGAAAAAGATGCTAAAAAACGCGTTAAAGATGCCCGAAAAAAAGCTTGGGCAGATTATATCGCGCCCATGAAAGCCGAAAAAATGGAATTAATTCATATTTTGGATCAAATCATCAAAGAAAGTTCACATAAAAACGAATTGATTCCGCTACGAAACCAATTGGCGCAAAACAAAGAACCCAAACGCTATCAAATCTTAAAAACAGCTCGAAATAGTCATCGTATCTTAAGAAACGAAGCTATTCAAATTAAAAAATCATTAAGCGATTGGATTAAAAATTATAAAGCAAAACATCAAGAGCATTACAGTAAATATTTATTTAGTGAAAGTCCCCATAGAGCCGTTAATATTAAAGAAGTCAAGCCGGTGTTTAATGACAATGCACCTATGGTAGATGGTCGTATTGTTTTACGGGATAATTTTGAAAAACTTTTTGAAAAATACCCCGAATTATTGGTGTTTGGAGAAGATAGTGGTAAAATCGGTGATGTTAATCAGGGTTTGGAAGGTCTGCAAGAAAAATTCGGTGAAGTACGTGTTGCCGACACCGGCATACGTGAAGCAACTATCATAGGGCAGGGTATAGGCTTGGCAATGCGCGGTTTGCGTCCTATTGCCGAAATTCAATATCTCGACTACATACTCTACGGTTTACAAACTATGAGTGATGATTTAGCAACCGTTTATTATCGCAGTTACGGACGACAAAAAGCACCGGCAATTATCCGAACGCGTGGACACCGTTTGGTTGGTATTTGGCATTCCGGTTCGCCAATGGGTGCATTATTACATTTACTGCGCGGTATCAACATTTTAGTTCCCCGTAATTTGACTCAAGCTGCCGGATTTTATAATACCATGCTGGAAAGTGATGAACCGGCTTTGATTGTGGAAACTTTAAACGGTTATCGTTTAAAAGAAAAACTACCAAGTAATTTGGGTGAATTTAAAGTGCCTGTCGGAAAAGTAGAAATTATGAAAACCGGAAAAGATATTACTCTGGTGTCTTACGGATCCACTTTACGACTCGTGCAACAAGCAGCTCGTGAATTGCAAGAAGCCGGTATCGAAGCCGAAGTTATTGATGTACAATCACTTTTACCTTTTGATATTCAACATGATATCGTTAAAAGTTTGCAAAAAACCAATCGCTTGTTAATCATTGATGAAGATGTTCCGGGAGGGGCTTCTGCATACATTTTAGACAAAATTCTCAATGAACAAAACGGCTGGCAATATCTCGATAGCCAACCCCAAACTTTAACGGCTAAAGAACACCGACCGGCTTATGAAGAAGACGGCGATTATTTTTCAAAACCATCAACCGAAGATATTTTTGAAAAAGTTTATGCTATCATGGCGGAGGCATATCCAGATAAATATCCGGATTTATTTTAATAACATAACAATGTAAAACTCAAAATTTATATAAAAATGGAAGAAAAAAACAAAGTTTTATTAAAAGAAGTTGAAGAAAATAACTATGCAAAAGTAAAAACACTTATTGAAAATGGAGCTGATATTAATACAAAAAACAAATATGATGAAACGCTTTTGCATATTGCTGCAAGTAACAATTCTGTAGAAATAGCAAAATTATTATTAGAAAAAGGATTAGATCCTAACAGCAAAGATGATGATGATTGGACACCTTTGCATGCAGCCGCAAGAGAAAATAGTGTAGAAGTTGCAGAATTATTACTAGATAACGGTGCAGATATAAATGCTAAAGAATGGAGAGGAGAAACCCCTCTTGATAAAGCTCTGGGTGAAGGTGAAAATGCTAAAGAAGTAGTTAATTTACTTATAAAATATGGTGCTAAAGCTGATATTGATACTGATTTAGTTTTAGCTGTTCAAGAAGACGATATTAACACAGTAAAAAAATTATTGAAACAAGGTGCTGACCCTAATTGTACTGCTGTTGATTTAAGAAATCCTTTACATATTACTGCCGTAAATGATAACGTAGAAATGGCAAAATTGCTTATCGATAACGGTGCAAAAATAGATGGAACTAAAAAGAAAATGACACCATTACATTATGCCGCTAGAAAAAATGCAACAAATGTAGTCAAACTATTATTGGAAAACAATGCCGACCCTAATAAAGAAGATGATAATGGCGGAACTCCTCTACTGGAAGCGGCAAGTAATAATAATGCTGAAATGGTAAAAGCTTTGCTTGAACATGGGGGGCAACCTGATATTAATCACAGATACGCCGGAACACCCATGCATATAGCAGCAAGAGAAAATGCCACAGAAGCTATTAGAGTACTATTGGAACATGGAGTTAATCCTAATTTAACAAGTGCATCTAATAGTACTCCTTTACACATTGCTGCGTTGGAAAATACTTTAGAGTCTGCTAAATTACTTTTGGAAGCCGGTGCAGAAGTTAATGCCATAAACAATTGGTATAATACTCCTTTACATTACGCTGCAAGAGAAAATTTCTTTGAAATGGTCAAATTATTACTTGAATATAATGCCGATCCTAATGTTAAAGATGAAGATAATGAGAAGCCAATCGAAAAAGCAAAAAAAGATTCTGATGTATATAATTATTTAAAATCATTTAAATGATGTAATTATAACATCAATATGTATCGAAATACAATATCATTTGTTTTCCATTCAGGTTTTTTAATTTTTTAAATTAAACAAAACAAATTTTTTAAATTGTGTTACATACCCCACGATTTATTTCGTGGGGTATTATCTTTTTTTACAATAACCATTTACGTATTAAATTTTAAACATATTAAATCAAAAGGATACTACCATATAAAAAGTTTGAAAATTTAAGTTTAAACATAAAAAATATAATTTGTTATCTTTAAATACGTTATGGGATTCTATATAATTATATAATGAAACCGACATGATTAAAATAATTATTAAACACACAACGAAATGATTATTTTAATCATCAAAGGTTACATCTGACATTGATGTTAAAATAAAAAAATAAACAGATGAAAAATTTATCTAAAATTAAAGAAATATATAATAAAGGCGGAAACATAATTAAATATTTAAAAAATCTGAAAAATTCGTCAGAGAATGATGTCATGGATATCTTAATAAGTTATGATTTTCAAGCCGGTTCTTATATTAAAATCGCTAATAATAATCCGGAATATATACAAAATTATACAGGAGCATTATCGTCTTATATTAATAATTTAGGTCATTTTGAGTCAATAATTGAAGTTGGTGTTGGTGAAGCAACAACACTTATACCGGTTATTCAAAAATTACATACTAAACCTGCTGACATATTAGGTTTGGACATTTCACTTTCACGTATACTTTTTGCAAAAAAATATGCAATTCAAAACAATGTGACTGATATTACCTTTTTTGTTTCAGACTTATTTTCAATACCATTAAAAGACAATTCAATAGATATTGTATTTACATCACATGCTATAGAACCAAATGGGGGTAAAGAAAAAGAGGCTTTAAAAGAACTCTATCGTATAACAAAAAAATATCTCATTCTTTTAGAACCTATCTATGAGTTTGCTACAGAAAAAGGCAAAGAACGTATGACAGAGATGGGCTATATAAAGAATTTATATCAAACCGCCATTAATTTAGGACATAAGGTTATTTTATATAAAGAATTTGATTTTGTAATAAATAATTTAAACCCTACCGGAATTCTTATCATAGAAAAGAAAATTGACTTAAGTACATCAAATACAGTAGATTTGGTTTGTCCCTTATCTAATACCGAATTAATACAACACAATAACTGTTACATGTATTCATCAAGTAGTTTATTGGCTTATCCTATTATAAAAAATATACCTATTCTTTTATCCGGAAATGCCATCATTGCTACCCATTTAAGTGAATTTAATTAACAACTAAATTGAAAATATAAAAAATCCGGCTATGATATCATAACCGGATTTTTATTGATAATCTAATTTTTATTATTTGATAAGCATTTTAGTTGTATAAACTTTATCATCTGAAATGACTTTTAAGAGGTAAACACCGGTTGTAATTTGTGCCGGAATTCTTATTTCGGTAGCATCGGTATCTAATTTTTCCGACAAAATTTGTTGTCCTGTTAAAGCAAACAAGCGTGCTTTGTTAATTAATTGTTGTTTAGAGTTTTTGATCACAATTTCTTTGGTATTGGTATTGAAATAAGCAGATATGTTTTGCAATTGTAATTCTTCTGTATTGTTAGCTGAACGATCTTCAAAAACTAATTCAAATCTGTCGTCATAAGTACCGGTGTTTAAGAAAATTTCAAAGCTATCGATATCAGATATTTGATGATAAGAGTCATCAAAACTGTCATAAATATATAAATTAGTTATACCGGCAGGTAAATTTTCAACAGCATCTAAGGTAAATTCTACCATATCATCAGCACTTACTTCTATTTTCAATGGGAAACGGCTATCCGTAGAAATTGATGGAACGGCTTGAATCACAAATTTTCTACCGTCAATCAACCATGACATTTCTGCACCCGCATAATCATAATCAAAATTAGGGCCATCCCATGCTACATCAACTCCATTAGTTGTATTGGTTCTAACCCCTAATAATAATTGTCTGTGATAATTTTGCGGGGTATTTAAGCCGATTCTGATATTGGTTAAAGCAGCCGGTCTGATAAAAACACTGTTGGCGCCTTCTGTTTCAAATTTACGTTGAGAATTATTAAATAAAATATTACCACCATCATTGGTCGTTTCTGACCAAACAAAGAAACCTTGTCCAACCGGTACATACCGTTCAGGTGTCTTTGCCCCTGCCAACGCACCACCACCATTCCATGATGTAGCCGGCGTACCACCGGTTAAATTATAAGTTGCATAACCACCTTGATAGTGACTACCCCAGTGGTCATTACCACCGGTATGTTGCCAGAAATATAAATTTCCGTTAAATATATCATTAGCATTGTTACCACTATTGGCTGCAGAGACATTATCTTTGATAAATTGGTCAGCATCTAATGCAGAAGGATATGGATTTCCGATTAAATAATCATTACCTGGATCTATAGTTAAAGTATAATCCCCGTCATTTGCGATACCTGAAAATGTCCAACTGTTATAATCTGTTGTTGAACTTCCATTGGCAGCATTTAAGTTTTGGTCAACTCCGGGTCCTTTCATTGTGTATCCCTCACCGGGAACCACAGTTCCATTATGTTTAATGTGATTATTGGTCCAACCTTGGTAACTGTTATCCAAATCATTTTTAAATGCATATACCCATTGAGCATTCAAATAAACAGGATGTGCTGTTTGAGGCGGTAAATCACTTGTTGCATTAGAATTATCAACGATTTGCACTTGAGGATAATTAGATTTTAAATTGTCATCACCTTGTGCGCCGTCGCGTAGATACATCATCTTCCAAGTACCACCTTGATTAACCGGTGCCGACCAATAGTTATAATAATATTGATTGGTAGTTCCTTGCTGGTCTATCCAAATAAAATTAGAACCGCTATTGGAAGTTGCACCTGTATGAGTTTGAATCAATTGTGAAGTTCCCATTAATCTAATATCACCATTAGTCGTCAAAACATCATTGACTGTTAATGATTTATCGGTTGCTACTTTATAGTCAAAATCTTGTGAGCCGTCCGATACCGTCATATTGTCGGTATCAACAAATGATTGTTGTAGGACGGAATTATTGGCATTATTGATATTCAAATTGTGAAAATATGCCACTGATGAACCATTGATAGTTTGTTGATTAGTCCCGCTAAATTCTGTAGAACCGGTCGCTGCAGCATCCATTGTTCCATTGTTTGTAAAGTTATCACCTTTAAAAATAAGCGAACCATTATTGGACCAAGTATAAGTGGTGCCATTATCATTGGTAATATCTAAACCATTGATGTACAAGGTAGTTCCCGATTGAATTGTTAAATCACCTTTGTTAATGAATTGCGCATTAGCAACTAAAAACAAGATGCCGAATAAAAAAGTAAATAATAATCTCATAATGATTAATTTTAGTTTAACAAATACAAAATTAATAAAAAAAATAAACTTATACATTAAAATTACATAAAATTCTATAAAATTTGAAAATTATCCCAATCTAAGCCTACTATAAATTGATTTCTTAAATCATCTTGAACCCTAAAATCTATTTCAAAATTGATAATTTTTTCTTGACCGGAAGTAGCTTCAATCAAAAGATTACCGTAGGGGTCCAGTATTTGTGAATCACCTGAATAAAAAATTTGATTACCATCCTGACCTATCCGGTTAACCCAAACTACAAAGGCTTGATTTTCAATTGCTCTTGCTTTCAATAAAGACTGATAGGCTTGTTTTCTTGATTCGGGCCAATTGGCTATATAAATGATAGCATCATAATCATAGGAATTATTGATTTCATCATAGTTGTTTTTAGACCAAACAGGAAAACGCAAATCATAGCAAATTTGCAACTGAAAACGCTTGTTTTTATAATCCACCAATACTTTTCGGTTCCCGGCTGTCATCACTTTGTGTTCGCCCCCCATATGAAACAGATGCCGTTTGTCATAATAGGCAAAACTGCCATCGGGGCACATCCAATACATCCGGTTATAATAGTGTTCGTCAACTTCGGTCAATAGACTTCCTACTATGATTTTATTTAATTCTGATGACTTTTGTTTCAACCATTCAAACGACTGTAACCCAACCGGTTTTTGAAATTTTTCGACTTTCATCGTAAAACCGGTTGCAAACATTTCGGGTAAAATGATGATTTCTGTTTTCGGGTCAATTTGACTTAACAATCGGTTAAAACGGGATAAATTGGCTGACTCATCTTCCCAAACTAAATCGGTTTGTATCAAGGATAAACGGATTGTATCGCTCATATTTGTTTTAGTATTTCGGCAGCTTTTAACAAAGTCTCTTCTTCTTTAGGAAAAGCAAATCGTAAAAGATGTTGATTCTTCTTATTGTGATAAAATGCAGATACCGGAATGGCTGCCACGCCTTTTTCTTTAGTCATCCAAACGGCAAAATCATACTCATTCATATCTGAAATTTCACTAAAATCTAATAGTTGAAAATAGGTTCCATGCGAAGGAATCACTTTAAATCGCGAGCCTGACAAATGACTCACAAAATAATCTCTTTTGGCTTGATAAAATTCGGGTAAATACAAATAATTATCCGGATTTTGCAGATATTCCGCCAAAGCGTATTGTACAGGCGTATTGACCGAAAATACATTAAATTGATGCACTTTTCTAAATTCATTGGTCAATGCTTCCGGTGCTATAACATAACCCGTTTTCCAACCGGTAGCATGAAAAGTTTTTCCAAATGAATATACCGCCAAGGTTCGTTGGTACAATTCATTAAACCGCAAAGCCGATTGATGTTGCAACCTGTCAAAAATGATATGCTCGTAAACTTCATCACTGATAACAACGATGTCTGTATTTTTGGTAATATTGTTCAAGGCATTCATATCCGCTTCCGTAAACACAAAGCCACCGGGATTGTTAGGGGTATTGATGATGATTAATTTGGTATTACGATTGATTTGTTGTGCTACTAAATTCCAATCAATCTTAAAATCGGGTGCTGACAATGAAATATATCGGGTTATACCACCATTGAGTTTAACAGCAGGGTCATAAGAATCATAAGCCGGTTCAAAAATAATGGCTTCATCACCTTGATTGACAAAAGCCGTTATCGCTGTAAATAAGGCTTGTGTCGCACCGGCTGTAATGGTGATTTCTGTATCGGGATTAACATCTTTATGGTATAATCTTTTAACTTTACCGGCTACAGCCTGACGCAATTTCGGTACGCCCGGCATCGGGGCATATTGGTTTTTATCTGCCAACATATATTGATGAACCAAATGGATTAAATCGTGTGAGACCGGAAAATCCGGAAAGCCTTGTGACAGATTTATGGCGCCATAGCGGTTTGCCAAGCCGGACATCACGGCAAAAATAGAAGTTTCCGTTTTAGGTAATTTACTGTTTATTTGCATGTTTGTTATAATTAAAAATCGTAAGCAAGATACTATTTTATTTTGAATTTTTATTTCACTGTTGCTTTAAAAAATCAATTTTTCGGAAAACAGTATAGTTTATAAAATCTAAAATGAATAAACCACATAAGACAACTTAAAACACAAAAGAAAGAATACTTATATGAATTTATGTTCCTTATGTGGTTCAAAAAATCTGACACCTGAAATGAATAGAAACCACATAAGACACATAAGGACGCAAAAGAAAGAATACATATATGAACTTATGTTCCTTATATGGTTAAAAAAATCTGACATCTGAAATCGAAAATCTGATATCTGAAATGAATGATTATCCGGATATTTTTTTATTTTTGACATATTAAATCTATTTATATGAACCGGTTAACTATAATTTTCTTCTTTTTTTTAAGTTTTAATATTTTGGGACAATCTTCCGCAACTGTTTTTGGTGTTATCCTTAATGAACAAGAACAGCCCCTGTCAGGCGTCAATATTTATCTTAAAAATGATGTACATAAAGGGGTTTCAACCGGTGAAAAAGGCTATTTCGAATTAAATTTACCCAAAGGAAAACACGATTTGATTATCAGTTATTTAGGTTATAAAAAACAAGAAATTGCCATTGACTTACAAAAGAATAAATACTTGATTATCAAGCTGCAACCGGCAAAAAATCGTTTGAATGAACTGGTCATCACAGTCAAAGAAACCCCGAAAAAAAACTTACAGAAAATTATTGGCTTGACCAAGTTAAAAATGAATGAGATTAAAGCCGTACCCATGTTGTTTGGCGAATTAGATGTATTAAAAGCGGTTCAAATTTTGCCCGGTGTCAAATCCGTTGGCGAAGGCAGTGCCGGTTTTTCGGTCCATGGGGGTAGTCAAGACCAAAATCTGATTTTGCTCGACGGCGCACCAGTCTATCATCCGTCGCATATTTTGGGATTTTTCTCGGTGTTTACGCCCGATATCATCAAAGATTTAAAATTGTACAAAAGCTCTATTCCGGTGCGTTTCGGTAACCGGTTGTCATCAATATTGGAAGTCAATACAAGAACCGGAAACAAGTCGTCCTATCATTTTGGTGGTGGTATCGGTATTATTGCTTCACAGCTATATGCCGAAGGTCCTTTACAAAAAAATCACTCATCATTTTTAGTGTCAGCAAGAAAATCATATGGCGACCGCTGGCTGCCGTTGCTAGATATAGATGAGGTTAAAGACGTTAAAGCCGGTTTTTATGATGTGAACTTAAAACTGGATTTTGACTTGTCAAAAAACTCCAATCTTAAAGTTTCCGCCTACAACGGACGGGATCGTTACGAACCCAATGCCAATTTTCTAATGGACTACGGAAATACGGTGGCAGGCGTTTACTTTAAACACCGGTTTAACCGGAAATTAGTCAGTAAAACCAGTGCTATTTACAGCAAATATGACTACTTAATCAGCATTAAAGACAATGTTGATCACGATGATTACGACTTTGATATCGGTTTGTCGATTGAAAGTCCGAATTTTAAACAAGATTTCAATTATTTCCTAAACGCTAAAAATAACTTTAATTTTGGTATTGATACCTATTGGCACAGCATCAAACCCGGAAAAATCAAGAACAACCGAGCTGAAGCGCATTACATTAAATACCCTGACCGGCAAGCAGCAGAGTTAGATTTTTATGCACAGCATCAAATCAAATTTAATAAACAATGGCGCATAACTTACGGTATCCGGCAATCCAACTTTTCACAAATGGGACCGGGTGTTTTTGATAAATACAACGATTTGGGCGAAACCATAGATACGATTAAAGCCGGAAAATTTGAAGCCGCCAAAACCTATCACAAATGGGCGCCACACGCAGCTATCAACTGGAAACCTTTTGACAAAACCGCTGTCAAATTGAGCTATGACCGGACGTATCAATTCTTACATTATTTAATTAATGATGCCGCTACGACCACCCCGACTGACTTGTGGTTGCCGTCAAGTATCAATCTCAAACCGCAACAATCGGATGCTTTTAGTTTGGAATTGAACCAAGTATTAGGTAATAAATATTTTTTTAGCATAGGCAGTTATTATCGTGATATACAGAATATTACCGACTACAGAATAGGCACGACGCTATCTTTGGCAAGCAATATAGAAAGCGATCTGCTTCAACAAAAAGGACGAGCATACGGACTTGAATTTTTATTCAAAAAAACCAAAGGTAAACTGACCGGTTCTTTGGCTTATACCTATTCAAAATCTGAGAAAATTCATCCTGAAATCAATGAAGGAAAATGGTATCCTTCTGTTGTTGACCGCCCACATGATATTAATTTACTCTTAAATTATAAAATCAATAAACGTTTAGAAGCCTCAACCATGTGGCAGTATTATACCGGTCGCCCGATTACTTATCCGGCTGGTACTTATCTGATTGACGAACATGTTATTTTGTTTTTCTCGCATCGCAATGCCAATCGCTTGCCTGACTATCATCGCTTAGATTTGTCGGTTACTTGGTACAACAAAAATTTTCATGATGAACCGGAAAAACGCAAATGGCGATCCTATTGGAATTTTTCCATTTACAATGTCTATGCCCGCGATAATGCTTTTATGATGACCTTTAAATATGACGAGAATACCGAAAAAATCGATGCTTATCAAGTAACTTTGTTTAAAATTGTACCGGCTATTTCTTATCATTTTGAGTTTTAGGTAGTGCCAAGTGGAAAGTGCCAAGTGGAAAGTGGAAAAATTTTTCACTAACTTTGTTACAAAATAATATAACCGATGAACAAACTCAAAATCATCAACGACCCGATTTACGGTTTTGTCAATATTCCGGACGAATTGATTTACGATATTATTCAACATCCGTATTTTCAACGATTGCGACGTATCTCGCAAATGGGTTTGTCATATTTGGTTTATCCAGGGGCGCATCATACGCGTTTTCATCATGCTATCGGTGCCATGCACTTGATGCAAACCGCCGTCAATGTCTTAAAACAAAAGAACGTCAATATTAGTAAAGAAGAAGAATTGGCAGCTTTGACCGCTATTCTACTACACGATGTCGGGCATGGACCTTTTTCTCATGCTTTGGAATTCAGCATTATCAAAAATATTTCGCATGAGCAAATTTCGTTGGCGATTATGCAAGAACTCAATCGGGAATTTAACGGACAATTAGATTTGGCTATACAAATTTTCACCGGACAATATCATAAAAAATTTTTAACCGAACTTATCAGCAGCCAAATTGATGTGGACCGACTCGATTATTTGCGACGTGACAGTTTTTATTCGGGTGTAATTGAAGGTCAAGTCAATAGCGAACGACTGATTAAAATGCTGAATGTCAAAGACAACCAGTTAGTCATCGACGAAAAAGGCATTTATTCGGTAGAGAAATTCATCATCTCACGGCGCTTGATGTATTGGCAAGTTTATCTGCACAAAACCGGTATGATGTTAGAAAGGATTTTAGAAAAAACTTTGTGGCGGGTTAAAGATTTATTGCAACAAAATACACCGGTTTTTTTAGATGATAATTTGGCATATTTGTTTAAAGAAAATCTGACGCAAATCAATCGAGATTCATTAGAAGTATTTACGGCATTAGATGATTCGGACATTTGGTATCATCTGAAAAAATGGACCAATCATCCCGACTTTATCCTGTCACGTTTAAGCCGGATGATTGTGTATCGCCAAGATTTGAACAAGATTATCATTCAAAAAGAGCCTTTCTCTGACAAAGTCGTAAATGATTTAAAAACCAAAGTATTAAACCAATATCCTATTGTTGAAAAAGATATTTCATACTTATTATTTTCCGGAAAACTCATACACAGGGCTTACGACCAAAACCGGCAGCCCATCAAATTACTGACTAAGCATAACGATATCATTGAATTTGCCAAAGCCAGTGATCAGCTCAATATCGAAGCATTGTCACATCCGGTTACCAAATATTTTTTAAGTTATCCGGTATTAAAATAAATGTTATTTGTAGCTAAAAAATATTTATTTTTGGCGCAAATTTAAAACAACTTTTAATGAAAGAATATTTTCAAGATTTATTTCATTTTGATAAAAACGATATTGATAAAATCGTCAGCTACGGTACTAAAATTATTATTGCCGGTTTGGTTTTATGGATTGGGATGAAAATTGTCAAAAAGCTGCACAAAGCTATAGAAAAAGGAATGGTTAAGGCAGCAATTTCCGACAATATTCGTCCTTTTTTATTAAACATCATTGACATTACTCTAAAAGCCGTCATAATTTTTATTGCTTTAAGTGTTTTAGGTGCCAACTTATCCGGCTTGGTGGCTTTGGTAGCCGCTATTGGCTTTGCTGTTGGAATGTCCTTGCAAGGCAGTTTGGGGAACTTTGCTTCGGGTTTGCTCATTTTAACCTTAAAACCATACAAAGTTGGTGATTGGATTCAGCTCGGTGATAAATTCGGGCGTGTCGAAGAAATTATGATTTTTAACACCAAAGTGGTTACGCCGGGCAAAAAAGTTTTGATTGTCCCCAACTCTAAAATCACCGATGATATCGTTACCAATTATTCCGAAAAAGGGGTTATTCGATTAGAAATTGACGTGCATATTCCTTATGAAGAGAATTGGTCAACCGTTCAAAAAATATTATCCGAAGCCATTCATAAAGTCCCCAAAGTTCTAAAAGAACCGGAAGTGGAAATCGGTATCGCTGATTTTGACTCACATAGCCTTCTAATTATGGTTCGACCTTATGTCAAACCTGATGATTATTGGGAAGTTACTTTTTCGGCACATGAAATTTTGAAAAAAGCCTTGCATGAAAATGGTATTAGAGTACCGTATTCCGAAGGTATTGAATATGGTAAGTTCGGGAATTAGAAAGCTGCATGCCGGTGACCAAAATTGGGGTCAAATAATACCTAAAACAAGAGATTTCTCACTGCGTTCGAAATGACAAAAGATGTTCTAAATGACAGCAGTTGTCATTCCTATCCCGACATATGTCGGGACGACGAAGGAGCGACAGCCTGTTCCGGCAAATGTCGGGAAGGAATCTCAAAAAATCTGAAATAAAAAGTGAGATTTCTCACTGCGTTCGAAATGACAAAGGAAGTTCGAAATGACAAAGTGCATTTAAAATAACAAAACATCAAATATGAAACGACAAAGCCTCAAATAATAGCATCAGCAATTTCAGTAAATCTATAGGTTTTCTTTAGCCCAAATTACCATATCGTTTAAACATTCTATACTGACTTCGTGCCCCATGGGATATTCTTTGTATGTATAACGAATCTTTCGTTCGTCAAGATACGGAGGGATTTTGCGGGCTAAATCTACCGGAATAACGTCATCATAAAGCCCGTGCGATACAAAAAAGTTGATCCGTTTGTATTTTGTAATGTCTTCATTAACCGGCATTATATCTTCATTGATATAACCGCTCAACGCCATAATATTTTTGACTTTATCTGGATAATTGAGCGCCAAAGCATAACTTAAGATAGCGCCTTGGCTAAAACCGAGCAGATTAAAATTGTCGGGTGAAATTTGGTATTTGTCTTGTAAAAAATCAATAAACTCTAAAAGTTTTAAAATACTTTCAAAAGCTTGTTGTCCATCAGAAATCTTTTGGTTTTGTGCATCGATATAGATAGGATACCAAGCATAGCCGCCAAAATCCAAGGCTAGTGGCGCACGGGCGCTAAAAATCCATAAATCATCGGGAAAATAGGATGCCAATGAAAACAAATCGGCTTCGTTACTACCGAAACCATGCAGCATTAACAGAGCTTTATTTAATCCATTAGATTGTTTAGGTTGTTTTACGAGATATTTGAACATTGCCGGTATTTTTCAAGCCGCGTTTAGTCAGCCATTCGTCCATAATATCGATAAAAATTTGCGGATGTTCCATCATCGGGGCATGTCCGCATTGGTCAATCCAATACAAATCGGCATCGGGCAATAATCTTTTAAAATCTTCGGCAACTTCGGGCGGGGTTACTTTGTCGTCTTTACCCCAAATCAAACAAACCGGCATTTTAATATTAGGCAAATCCTTTGCCATATTATGCCGGATAGCACTCTTGGCAAGCGCCAAAGTTCTGATGACTTTCATACGGTTATTGACCACTTCAAACACTTCATCTACCAATTCTTTAGTCGCTACTTTCGGATTGTGAAAAACTTCTTGGGCTTTACGTTTGATATAATCGTAATTTTTACGCTTCGGATACGAATCGCCCATACTTTTCTCATACAAACCGCTGCTACCTGTCAATATCATGGCTATGACTTTTTCGGGATTTTTATTGGCAAAATATAATGCCACATGACCACCAAGCGAATTACCCAGCAAAATGGCTTTATCTATTTTTTTATATTCAAAAAAATCATACAGATATTTTGAAAAACCTTTAACACTGGTTTTCAATAAGGGAAAAGTATAAATCGGTAATTCGGGCATCAAAACTCTGTAATGTTTTGAAAAATGCTCAATAACTTCATCAAAATTACTCAATCCACCCATAATACCATGTAAAATGACAAGCGGGGTGCCTTCGCCTTTTTCAAGATACTTAAAATCGCCTTCCGTTTTGATATAGCGCTCTAACATAAGTCTGTTGTTATTGATAGACAAAAATACGATAATTTTTTATAATTTTAGCTTTTCAATTATTTACCGATGACTTATACCGATTTTTTTAAACTGTCTATCAAAAAATTCATGCGTGCGTCTAATGCTTCGACACGTATAGGTTTAAAGATATTGAGTATCATAGGCTACCTGTTTTTCGGAATATATATGATAGGGTTGGTGTATTTGCTATATATGACCATTAAAAAAGACCATCCTTCTGCTGATTTGTTTGAAAAATTCAATTCTTATATTTACATCTATTTTTTCATCGTTTTTTATGTGATGATGTATCTCAATTTTGATTCGATGCAGGTCAAATCTTTAATGCTGCTGCCGGTTCGCAAGTCAAAAATCATCAAATTTCAACTCTTAAAAATACTGTTTCATCCGGTTAATTTGGTTTTTGCCGGTATGATTGGTTTGGCAACCGGCTTATTATATCAGAATGGCTATAACCTAACGGGTTTATTGGTTTGGACAATCACCCTATTGAGCTTGACCTTTATTATTGAACTGATTTTATTCTTTAGCAGCCGCAATACATGGCTTAATATTGTGATGAGTTTCAGTGTTTTTATCATTATTTACAAAATCAAATGGATTACGGCACATTTATCATTTATAGGTGATACTTTAGTTACCGTTTATCATCATCAACTATTAGCTTTAATACCTTTTGCGCTTCTGATTTTAACATTGATGAGCTTGTATTTCTATTTTGAAAAGCGTTTTTATTTAGACGATGCCATAAAATCCAAACAAAAAAACACGGTACGAACCATAGACTTGACTTGGACAGAGCGTTTCGGAATCACCGGTCAGTTAATGCAAAACGATATTCGCATGATTTGGCGAAACACTCGCCCGCGACAAGCTTTGATTGGTTTCATTATTTTTTATGTCATGGCATTTTTTCTGATGTCCGATTTTGGTAGTAAACACCAACCGGAATTTAATCGTCTGTTTTTTCTGATGATGCTTTCGGGTTATTTTGTCATACAGTTCGGTAATTTTATTCCGGCTTGGGACAGCGAATATTATCCTTTGTTGATGACACAAAACTTGACATACCGGCAATATATCGAAGCCAAATGGCAGTTATTAAGTGTTTCGGTTGTTTTAATTATGATTTTTACTATACCATTTTTGTACTTGGGCTGGCAAGTCTATGCTTTGATTTTAGCCATGGGTGTTTTCACCATCGGGGTTAATCTGCCTATGGTTTTATATGCCGGTATTTTTAGAACGACACCTATCAAATTGAACGAAAAAGTCAAAGCATTTCAGTCGCGCGATAGTTTTAAGATGAAAACTTTTTTCATCGCAATGTTACGTCTATTCATTCCGATTATCATTTTTATGATCATCAAAAAATATTTAGGTTATGAATATGGTATCGGCTTTTTTGTTATCTTGGGCTTGATTGGTATCATTTTTAAAAAACAATTAATGAATTATATAGTTAAACAATATCAAAACAGAAAATATAGAATGTTAGCGGCTTTTAGAGAAGGGGGAAATTAGTAGAAAAGGTAAAGTGGAAAGCGAAAAAGTGCCTAGTAGAAAGTGCGACACCGGTCATTTCGATACATCCCGACTAAAGTCGGGATACTCAATGACCTATGAAGCATATTCAAAGGTGTACCGGAGCCGGTCGCTGAGTGTTCCGATGACACGGGAATCGGAATGTACCGAAGCGCCGGTCATCGATTAACCAAATAACCAAATAACCAATTAATAAATATGAAACAAAAAAACAAATTAGGTTTACACTGGAAAATACTCATAGGTATGTTCGCCGGACTGGCGGGTGGCTTCGTCTTATTGCAATTTGATTACGGCAAACAACTGACTTATGACTGGATTGCACCCATAGGTAAAATATTTGTCAATCTGTTAAAATTAATAGCTATTCCATTGATTTTAGCATCGTTGATTAAAGGGGTTTCCGATTTAAAAGATATCGCCAAATTTAAAACCATTGGTTTACGCACCATCGGGCTATACATTACAACCACCGTTTTTGCTATCAGTATCGGTCTGATAAGCGTAAATTTCATTAAGCCGGGCGAAGGCATTTCAACCGAAACGGTACATAAACTGGAACAAACTTATGCCGGCAATAAAAAAATAGAGAAAAAAATATCTGTCGCTAAAGCGCAAAAAGACAAACCAAAATTACAGTTTTTGGTCGATATGGTACCGGACAATATTTTTAAAGCCATGAGTAACAACGGCAATATGTTACAGGTTATCTTTTTTGCAATTTTCTTGGGGATTACCCTGATTCTGATTCCCGAACACAAAGCGGCACCGCTCAAAGATTTGTTTGACTCACTAAACGAAGCCATTCTAAAAATGGTTGATTTGATTATGCTGACAGCCCCTTATGCCGTTTTTGCCTTGATAGCCAATGTTATAGTCGGTACAGCCGGCGACTGGGAATTGCTCGCAAGTTTGTTAAAATACGGCATGACTGTCGTCATTGGCTTGATTATTATGTTAGGTGTTTATATGATAATGGTCAAACTTTTTACCGGTAAAAATCCGTTTTGGTTTTTTAAGCAACTGGCACCGGCGCAATTATTGGCATTTAGCAGCAGTTCGAGTGCCGCCACACTACCGGTAACTATGGAACGGGTTGAAGAACATATCGGGGTCGATAAAGAAGTGTCGAGTTTTGTGCTACCGGTCGGTGCCACGGTTAATATGGACGGCACCAGTTTGTATCAAGCGGTCGCTGCGGTATTTATCTTACAAGTTTTATGGCCCGAAGGCTTGAGTTTCAGCAACCAATTAACCATTATTTTGACGGCTTTGCTGGCTTCAATCGGTGCAGCAGCCGTCCCCGGTGCCGGTATGATTATGCTGGTTATTGTTTTGGAAGCTCTGGGCTTTCCTTCGGAAAAATTACCTGTGGCGCTAGCCTTGATTTTTGCCATTGACCGCCCCTTGGACATGATGCGAACCGTCATTAATGTTACCGGTGATGCCACCGTCAGTACAATTGTCGCCAAATCGGTGGGCAAATTACATAGTCCTAAACCTAAAGAATGGGATGATAATATTAGTTAAATGTTAAAAGTGGAAAGTTAAAAGTTGAAAGTCGTGTAAATTTAATGAATCTACTATTTCTCATATTTGTTTTCGGTTTAGTGGCTGTTATCTATTGGTATAACCAAAAGGCAAGTCAAAAACGCCAAGCTGCCATCTTAAAAAAATTAGAAGCGTCTTGGGGTAAAGCTAAAACTGAAGATGATTTTAACTTTGATTATATCTCTGCTTATTTCGACGGACAGCCGGTTACAAATGATGTCATGCAGCAAATACCGGACGAAAGCATAGCGGATTTAGATTTTCATGATGTCTTTAAAATCATAGACCGGACGGTTTCAAAAGTCGGACAACAATATTTATACTACAAATTGCGTACGATTAAAAATCAGGAAGATGTCCTGCAATTTAACCGGCTTTCAAAACTGTTTAGCAACGATAAAGCCTTAAGACTGCGAAGTTAAAAAAACTTGCTGGTATTAAACCAAGATGATGCTTATCATATCGAAGCTTTAATCAATCGCCCGTTTTTTGAAAAACCGGCTTTTGTTAAATATTTGCTGCCTTTGAGCATCGCTGCTTTGGTTTTTATAGCGTTAGGGTTTTTATTTCATCCGTTTTTCTTACTGCTTATTCCGATTTTTGCGATTAATATGGCGCTTCATTTGAAAAATAAATTCTACATTCAATACGTCAGCACCGGTATCCGGCAGTTAAGATATTTGATATATGCCGGCAATCGTTTGGCAGATGAGCCTGCCATTAAAACCCATTTTAACTGGTTCGATTTTTTGACATCGGTTAATGAAATTAGAAGCAGTGTTAAAAAATTCAGCTACAACCAAGTCTTGAATAATGAGTTTTTGTTTGTATTTTGGTTACTATCGGAAATCGTTAAAATTCAATTCAATATAGAAGCGCCGATTTTTTATCGATTTACCGATCGCATTGCCGAAAAAAAGCAAGACATCAACCGGCTTTTCCGCTTTATTGGTGAAATTGATGCTGCCATTTCGACCGCCAATTTACGCGCCGGTGATATTCCTACATGTGAACCATTATTTACTAAAGAAAATCTTTTGAATATAAAAGACATTATTAATCCGCTTATCAAAAATTGTGTTCCCAACAGCTTGCATTTAAACGGTAAAAGCTTGTTGCTGACCGGTTCAAACATGTCCGGTAAAACCACTTTTATCAAGACCGTTGCCATTAATGTCATCTTGTCCGAAACCCTGTATTTAGCCTTTGCCAGCACATTAGAATTACCCTTTATGAAAGTCTATTCATCTATCAAAATCAGTGATGATATTCTGCAAGACACAAGTTATTATCTGGAAGAAGTCTCGCGTATCAAAAGCTTTATCGATGCGTCCCAAACCCAAACACCCTGTTTGTTTGTATTAGATGAAATTTTTAAAGGCACCAATACTATCGAACGGATATCCGGCGGTAAAGCCATTTTGTCCTATCTCAACCATCCGCAACATTTGGTATTGGTATCTACCCACGATATTGAACTAACCGACTTGTTACAACAAGAAGATTATGTACTGTATCATTTTACGGAACAAATTGAAAACGAACAGCTTATATTTGATCACAAACTAAAAAAAGGCAGACTCAAAACCCGGAATGCCATCAAAATATTAGAATTGTATAACTATCCGGCAAGTATTATCAATGACGCCAAAGAAACTCAAAAGATATTTGAAAAATAAAAGTATTAAATTCCCATCGTAGAACTTCTGATAATCAATTTGGTAGGTGTAATAAATAATTTATTTTCAATAGTTTGGTTTTCAATTATTTTTAAAATTTGGTGTGCTGCGATTTGTCCCATTTCGGTCAATGAATATGAAATACTTGTAATTTTCGGAAAAATATAAGGCTGCCCGTCTTCATCACCAAAACTGACAATTTTAATATCTTCGGGTATTTTGATATGTTTAGATGTCAATAAATAGTGCAGTTGTAAAGCCGTATCGTAATTGTAGGTTATGAATGCATTCGTCTCAGGGTGTTTTTCTAAAATTTGTTCTATCTCAAATTTTAATTCTTTATAGGAATTTTGCACATCTATTTTTCGATAAGTCAGCTTATTTTCAAAAGCTTCGGCAACTTCGACAAAAGCCTCATTTAAGGCATCGGAATAGACAAACTCAGGATTGGTTATCAAAACCGGAGAAAGCGCACGAACTCTTAGCAAATGTCTAAAAATCAACATCATACCGTTATACAAGTCGGGGGAAATAACAGTGGTGTCAGGTATAAGATTGGTATTATTTACCACGACTAACGGAATTTGATATTCCGTTGAAATTTCAGATAATTGTAGCAAAAGCTTTTTATCGTTTAACAAGCTGATAAATCCGGTAGTATCAAATTTAGATAGTTGTTGCAAACTTTTTAAAGATGTGGCATCATCATGAGAAACGTATTTGATCAATACTTGCAAATCATGTTTTTCTAAGACATCTTGAACAGCTTTTACAAAAGTTTGAGCTGACTTAATTTGCGTATGATCGACCAAAATGATAATGGTTTTGGGCTGTCCCGATTGCATATAAGCGTTATTTACCGCAAAATAGCCCAATTTTTTAGCGGCTTTATGTACGGCATCTTTTGTGCTGCTACTGATTTTCGGATGATTTGATAAAGCTCTTGACACTGTTGATGCCGACATTCCTACCGCTTTGGCAATATCATTTACCGTTACCTTTTTCTTCTTTGATTGCTTATTTTCCAAGCTCATACTATTTTTTGTAAAATTACAAATATTAATTTAATCTCTATCCTATCTTTAAAAGACCTAACAGGTTTTGGAAACCTACCAAGTCTGTATAATAAAAAATCTTAATTAGTTAAAAGATTTCTCGTCGCTTTTATTCCTGCGTCATAAAATCTCTGTCGAAATGACACAAAACTTCTAATTCTGCTCTGCTGTTTTTTCTAATTTTTCTAAACGTTGGATAATAGTTTTATTTTGTTGTTGTAATTTGTTGTTTTCTTGCACCAATCTTTGATTGTCTTGTTTAAGTTGTTCAATTTCAACTTGTTGTTCTTGAACAGCTTTGACCAAAGGGACCACAAATTGAGCATAACTGATGCTATACATATTGTTTTTATCGTTTTCTTGCCGTACACCGCTAAAATCATAACCGCTTTGTTTTGCTGCTTGGGCAACTTCTTGGGCTAAAAATCCGGTTATTTTTATTTGTTCAATATCATATTTGGAAGCCCAATCTTTTTCTTCTCCTTTATGTGTTAGTTTGTTTAGTTTGTGAATATCCCAATGATAGGTAACCGGATGCAAGCGGTTGATAAAATCCAAACCGACGACATCGTTTTGAACATCAATTTTAAAGCGTGCATCGCTATATGTACTCCAAGTAACCTGTCCGCCAATCCACGATA